>JBDNIB010000986.1:0-2232 GCA_041688535.1 Prosthecobacter sp. | reverse complement strand
GCTGCTGCGCAAGGGGATCGGCAGCACCGCATTCATCCGCAACAACACCCTGGTGAACGTGACCGACACCGCGAGCTATAACAACGCCAAGACGGACACGCAGCCCGGCCTGACGGAGCCGCTAAAGTTTGAGTGCGGCGTGCACGGTGAATTCACCGTGGACGGCTGGAAGGCCGGAAAGTAGCCATCTTGCTCCGCAAGATGAGCACACGGCTCTCACCCAAGCCCATCGTCACCGAAATTCTCCGCGCCTCCTGATGGCGACACGCTGTGTTCCTCTCGCGGAGCGAGAGGACTACTTTCTCACACCGCGATCTCAGCCTTGATCGCCGGATGCGGGTCGTAACCTTCGAGCGTGAAGTCCTCGAAGCGAAAGGCGTCGATTTCTTTGACGGCGGGATTGAGCTTCATCACCGGCAACGCACGCGGTTCGCGGGTGAGTTGGAGCTTGGCCTGATCGAGGTGGTTCGAGTAGAGATGGAGATCGCCGAAGGTGTGGACGAATTCGCCGGGCTGGAGGTCGCAGACCTGCGCGACCATGAGCACGAGCAGCGCGTAGCTGGCGATGTTGAACGGCACGCCGAGGAACAGATCGGCGCTGCGCTGGTAGAGCTGGCAGCTCAGCTTGCCCTTATCGACGAAGAACTGAAACAGGCAGTGGCAGGGCGGCAGCGCCATTTTTTCGATGTGCGACACGTTCCACGCACTGACGATGTGGCGGCGGCTGTAGGGATTCGTTTGGAGGCCGTGGATGAGCTTGGCGATCTGATCGACCGGCTCCGCGCCGGGCGCTCCCTGCCAGCGCCGCCATTGTGCGCCATAGACGGGGCCGAGGTCGCCGTTTTCGTCGGCCCATTCGTCCCAGATGGTCACTTTGTTCTCGCGCAGGTAGGCCACGTTCGTGTCGCCTTTGAGGAACCACAGCAGCTCATGAATGATCGAGCGCAGGTGCAGCTTCTTCGTGGTAACGAGCGGGAACGTGCTGCTGAGATCGTAGCGGCTTTGCTCGCCGAAGACCGAGTACGCGCCCGTACCCGTGCGGTCCTCACGGTAGCTTCCGTGTTCGAGCACTTTGCGCAGCAGGCGGTGGTATTCTTCCATCCGCGAGACATAGCGGGCAATGCGCGGGATGCAAACACCGCAGTTGCGGCGGCTCGGGGTAGGCTTTCCCCGGCCTTCCCATTTCTTCGATACACAGGGACACACTGTGCATCGAAGAGAGTGTGAGAAATGCGCGCTAGGCGATCATCCCGCGCTTCACCTCACCATAAACATCGGTGAGGCGGAAATCACGGCCGGCGTAGCGATAGGTCAGTTGTTCGTGATTGATGCCCAACAGGTGCAGCATCGTCGCGTGCAGATCGTGCAGATGCACCTTGTTCTGCTCCGCTTTGGCACCGGTTTCATCCGTACTGCCGTAGCGGATGCCCGGTTTCGCCCCACCGCCCGCCATCCACATCGTGAAGCCCGCGTTGTTGTGATCACGGCCATTGTTTTTGTTCAGCAGCGGCGGACGGCCAAATTCACCGCCCCACAGCACCAGCGTGTCTTCCAGCAGCCCACGTTGCTTCAAATCGGTCAGCAGCGCGGCCACGGGTTGATCGGTTTCGAGCGCGTGCTTGGGATGATTGGTGAAAATGTCGGTGTGATCGTCCCAGAACTCGTGGTTCACCTGAATAAAGCGCACGCCTGACTCCGCAAAACGCCGCGCCATCAAACACGCGCGGCCGATTTGATCCGTCGGCTTGCCATCGCCGATGCCATACATCTCCTGCGTCGCCAGACTCTCGCGATTGAGGTCCATCACCTCCGGCATCTCGCGCTGCATGTTGAATGCAAGTTCGGCGGAGGTGATCAAACCTTCCAACGCCTCGTTGCTGCCATCCTGCGCCAGTTTTTGCCGGTTGAGCGCCTGCACCAGATCAAGCTGCCGCCGCTGCGTCGCCGTATCCATGCCCGCGTTCTTCATGAAGGGCAGTTGAATATCCTTCAGCGGCGTTGGCGGTGATGTTGCACTCGCTCCCCCGCCCTGCCCGATCGGCGTGCCCGCGCACACCGACGGCAGAAACGCGCTGCCATACTTCACCGGCCCGCCGCCGGAGAACGCCGGATTGATCGTCACAAAGCCCGGCAGGTTTTGATTCTCAGTGCCCAGGCCATACACGCACCACGCGCCCACGCTGGGCCGCGTGAACACGAAGCTGCCCGTGTTCATCTGCAAAATCGCCTGCG
>JBDNIB010000985.1:0-2474 GCA_041688535.1 Prosthecobacter sp. | reverse complement strand
CTCCGGCTCACCAGGCAGTGTGCTGTCAGTCTGCTGCTGAAACTGCCAGCCCTGGCCGGTGTAGCAAAGGCGTGTATCATGAAAACCCAGGAAGGGGAAATTGACCGCCACATAGGCCTGAAGGGGGCCTTTGCGGTAGAGCCAGACCTGGTTCCGCACTCCGAGCTTGCCAATGAGCGTGTCTTCGAGTGGTTGATCGCCTTCACGCCGCCAGCCGGACAAATCTTCGGGCATGGAGAAATCTGCCAAACCGTGGTTCTTTGCCGCAACGAGTGCTGGTGGCGAATAAGTGAGCGCAAGCGGGCCAAGGAGGCTCACCGCGCCAATCAATGCGACGGCCATGCTGAGACGGCCCTGCCAAGTCAAAGTCATGCGGTGAGGGAGGTGCGTGTCCTGGATGTCGGGGCCGTCTAGGACCAGTTGGTGGTTGAGCATGAAATGCCAGCCGTGATCGGCGCTCCACACCAGCAGCAGATCCGTCATGAAAATGACCACGCCAAGAAGCTCATGCGTCCAGCCATGATCCAACTCGATAACCCAAAAATGCACGCTGCCGATCACGATGCAGATACGGAGAACATTGGTCGTCACAGAGATCAGCCCCGCGGTCAGGAGCATGCACGCGGAATGCCTCCAAGAGCGCCCCTTTAGACAGCAGAGTACCAAAGCCACGCAGACGGCCGCGAGCATAGAGTTGGTGCCGCTGCATGCGTCATCGACAAAAAATCGCTTCTCAGGAGTTACCACGATCGTGCCCTCCACGACATGGAGCACCTGCATGGCGTCCAGCCAAACTTCGCTGAGCCGTGTCGCGAGACCAGCAAGACATTGATGCATAATTTCATCTATCCGCAGCGGTGGGGGAATTAGAAACAGCGCGAGTGCTGGAAAAGACCATCTGGGAGTGTCAGTTACAGGCGAGTTTCCCATCAGCACGGCAAACGCCAGGGTGGCAACGAAGAAGGACAAACCGGCCAGAAAGGGGGAAATCAGAAAGAATGAGGCAACTGCCAGGATCAAATGCAGCCACGTCAGTATTTTGAAGGCGGGAGAAGAAGCATCCCAAAACAAACTCTGCCTGCAAGCCTGTAGAGAGAACCAGAACAAGGCTACTACCGGCAGTGGAAAAAAGTGGTACGCAGGGTGGCGCACCCAAATCTCATGCAGGCAAAAGATCAGACAAGCCACAGGCGAGGCTAGGGACATGATCCATCCCGACCGGACTGCTGTTTGTGTGATGTTTTTCAAAGGATGAAGGATCGTTTGAGGGTGGGACGAGGCTGACGTGGTTCAGTTCATGCCTGTTTGCGCCGTCCGTTGGCAAAAACGCCCAGGAACAGCATGCCACCACAGCCAAGAACGAGTGCGGCGGGCTCAGGAACCGGTGCCACTGGAGGCGCCGCTGTGTAGGTATAGGTGACTTGGAGATTGCCGGTGCTGGAGCCAGTAATGCTCGTCAATCACGAGGTGGTGCTGCCAGAACCCGACGCCGTCGGAGTGGCACCGAAGGTGTTGGCTAGATACAACGGCACGCTGCCTGTTCCCTTAAACGCGTCAAAACCGCCATCCGCCGATGTATAACTGTCGTTCTGAGTGAACCCGCTGAACGTGACATTATTGATGTTATAAGATTGTCCCTGGTTCAATACGACTGTGCCGCCGCTGGGTGTCACAGACTTGCTCTTGGCAACCTCAGCAACAAGGTCGCCCGAAGTGCCTACGGAAGGGAGGTAACCCTCCACGGTGTTGCTGAAGGTGACCTTGCTTACGGCGACGATGCCCGAGTTTTGGTTGGTGATCGAGGCCGCCGAGATGCTGGAGTTGATCGTCCACGAAAGCGCCAATTCGGTGAGGGCGCCCAGGGCGGTGTCAAATTGTGAAAAGTACAACTGCTTTTCTCCAGTAATGGTGCCAAAATCAACGTTGTGAACAATGACATCTGCTTTGCAGGTAGATACCGCTGAAATAAGGGCTAAAAATAGAATAAATGGTTTTTTCATAACAACCATACAATTGCAGCGAAAGGAAAGTTAACAAATGCCAAATAGTAAGTGAATCCTTAGCCTAAAAGGACGCCCCTGCAAAAAGTCATCGCAGATGGTAGGGCCATGGGAAGCCTGTAAATGCAGGGAAATCCACGAATCATGCGCCACATTAAAGCTGTTAAAGACATCGCACAAAACGCGCTTGTTGACTCGGCAACGCTTGATGCCACCTCGTGGTGGGTCACTGATCTGACCGACAGCGCCCGGCGGCGGTTGGAGGAAAGCCGGCCGGGCATTTTCCGTCGCAGCCTGCTGCGGCGCATGCCCGCAGAGCAGCTCGGTGAGAAGTTCAGCCCTGACTTCGGACGCCCAACCAAGGAACTTCATTCGATGGCAGCGCTCGTCTTCATCATGGAGTTCCGTGATTGGACGGTCGAAGAGGCCGTAGATGCCTACATCTTTGACAACTCCATTCACTTCGCCCTGAAT
>JBDNIB010000984.1:0-11848 GCA_041688535.1 Prosthecobacter sp. | reverse complement strand
CGTCTTTGCCGCCGATGCCGTCATCGCCCTCTTTCTTTTCGCCTTTGCCTTTGTCTTTAGATTCCTTGGGTTCGCCGCTGCCATTGGGATCGCTGCCTTGCTTACCGCCCTCGCCTTCTTCGCCTTCCTGGCCCTCGCCCTTTTGACCTTTCTCGCCTTTTTGACCCTTCTGGCCTTTCTCCCCCTTGTCGCCTTTTTGCTGCTCTTCCTGCTGCTTCATGATTTTGCGCAGTTCATCGAGATATTTGGCCACATGATCGCGATTCTCACGCAGTTCGGTGTTGTCGGGGTCGAGTTCGAGAGCGGCTTCGAGATGGCGCAGTGAATCCGTCCAGCGCTGGATGGTGATCTTCGGCTGCTGCAGGCCGCGTGCGCCCTGGTCATATAGCGTGTGGCCGATGCCACGGTGAGCGCGGGCGCGCAGGGAGGTGTCTTGCGTGTGCAGCACCTCGCTGAAGTTCTTCACACTGCCGTCGTAGTTGGTGAGTTCGTGCTCGGCGGCGGCGAGGCCATAACGCAGTTCCTCGCGTGCGGCGGTGTCGTAGCCCTTTTGTTCCAGCAGTTTGGCATACAGGTCGCTCGCGCGTTTGAAGTCGCCTTTGTTCAGGGCTTCGAGAGCGTCCGCAGGCGCGGGGCCTTGGGATTGGAAGATGGAGGCGAGTGTTTCGCGCATGCCTGCCGCCTGCGCGGAAGGTGAAGGAGTGAAGGCGGCGACCGCCAGCGCGAGCACGAGCGGGCGGGCGGCGGAACGAGGTAGGGCGCTGATGATCCAGGCAAGCATGAGGAAGAATATACCCAGACCGAGCGGCCAGGCAAAGCGCTCAATCGGCCGGGAGGTCTGGCGGTTGGCGGACTGCTGCTCGGTCAGGCGGTCGAGCACGGGCTGGATGGCGCGGCGGCTCAGCGGCTGGGTGCCGAGAGTGAGAAAACGCCCGCCGGTGGCGGTGGCGAGCTGCTCCAGCACGCCTTTTTCCAGCCTGGAGCGGATCACGTTGCCGGCGTCATCGCGAATGTAGTCTCCCTCCATCTCAGGATTGGGGATCAAGGTGCCGCCCTCCGTGCCGACGCCGACGGTGAGGATGACGACGCCCGCACTGGTGAGCTTCTGGATGTAAGGGACGAGGTTGGCATCTGCGTCACCGCCATCGCTGAAAATTACCAGGGCGTAGTTGCTCTTGGGCAAAGTTTTGATCGCCCGCAGTGTCACATCCAGCAGATCGCCGAGGCTGCTGCCGCCCCACTCGATGATGGTGTGGTCGAAGGCCAGCAGGGACTCGATGATGGCATCATGGTCGGTGGTCAGCGGTGCCTGGAGGTAGGCGCGGCCAGCGAAGGCCAGCAGGCCGATGCGCTCACCCGCGAGCTCGATGATGAGGTCATGCGCGGCCAACCGCGCGCGGGTGAGACGGTCCGGCGGCACGTCGCGCGCGAGCATGGAGCGCGAGGTGTCGATGGCGATGAAGATGTTGCGGCCCTTGTCGGGGATTTCGAGTTTTTCCTCCCCCCAGCGCGGCTGGGCGACAGCGACGACGAGGCAGGCCATGGCCAGCAGGTAGAATGCGTAAACCAGCCAGGAACGCCAGAGCGAGCGGCCAATGACGAGCGCAGGCCGCAGCCGCGCGGCGGTGAACAGGCGCTCTGCCTGCGAGCCATGCGCGTCCACCCACAGCTTCAATCCCACCAACGTGGGAATGATCAGCAGGAACCAGAGCAGATGGTCGTGGGCAAAAGTCATGCAAGTCAGGTGGCGACCGGCTCAGGGGCCGAATGCAGGATGGTCAGGGACAGCAGCAGGGCGAGAAACAGCGCGATGGCGGCCACGGCGAGCGGGTAGGGGAAGAGCTCATCGGTTTCGGTGATCTTGCGCCGCTCGATCTTGGTTTTTTCGAGCTGGTCGATGGTCGCGAACACCTCTGTGAGCGAGTTCAAATTCTGCGCCATGTAAAACTGGCCGCTGCCGATGCCAGCAACCTCTTTGAGCGTCTTTTCATCAAACAACTGCTGGCCGACGGGCGTGAAAGTGCCGCGCCGGGGATCGGGGATGCTGTGGACGCCCGGCGTGCCAATGGCGATGGTATAAACCTTGATGCCCAGCGTGGCGGCGAGCTTCGCGGCGTCCTGCGGGCTGAGGCGGCCGGAATTGTTCGCGCCGTCGGTGAGCAGCACGATGACCTTGCTGGGGGATTTTTCACGCCGCATGCGGTTGGCGGCGGAGGCGATGCCGGAGCCGATGGCGGTGCCGTCGCCAACACGCTGCGTCTGCACACGGTCGAGATTGTTGATGAGCCAGTCGCGGTCGAGTGTGAGTGGGCAGGGGAGATAAGTCTCACCCGCAAAGGCCACGATGCCGATGCGGTCGGACTTGCGGCCTCGGATGAAGTCGGTCATCACGCGTTTGGCGGCGGTGAGGCGGTTTACCGGCTGGCCGCCGATGTAGAAGTCCTCAATCAGCATCGAGAGCGACACATCCACCGTCAGCATGATGGCGATGCCCTCGGATTCCTCCTCCTCGTGCGATAGCACCTTCTGTGGCCGTGACAGCGCGGCGATGCCGAAGACGAGGCTGAGCAGAATCAGACCAAAGGCGAAACCGCCGAAGCCGTTGCGGGCTGGACGGCCGAGATCGCGCAGCAGGAAGGTGGTGGGAAATTTGATCGCCGCCCGTCTGCCGCGTGCGCCGCGCAGCAGCGCCAGCAGCGGCACCAAGGGCAGCAGCAGGAGCCACATGGGGTGCAGGATTTGAAAATCAGGAATGCCGGGGATGGTCATGGTTTCTCCTCCTCCATGCGGGCGATGGCCTGGTCGATGAGCGTGTTCGATTCCTCCTGAGTGCGCAGCGCCGGCATGAACGAGATGTCATCACAGAGATGTGCGACAGGCTCAAACCGCTCGCGCCAGAGTCCCTGGACGCGTGGCACGGGCCGACCGGGCAACCGCTCCACTTGGCCGTCGAAAATCTCATGCGTGGTGCGTGCAGGCGCAGGCACGGCGTAGCGCTCCTGCAAATAACGCCGCAGAATCTGCGAGACACGGTGGCTCATGTCTTGCGGCGGAATGGTCTGAATGCGTGCGTGCAGGTCGTTCAGCGCACGAAACGCCACGCTCCATGGCTGCCGCTGCGGCGCCTGGGGCAGTTGCTTCGGCCTGACCAGCAGCCAGACGATGAGGGCGATCAAGAGCGCCAGCAGCAGGGCGGCGGCCCAGGGAATCCACCACGGCGGCGGTAGGGCCACGCTGTCCGGCGGTGGCAGTTGTGGGTGCGGCAGCGGCGGTGGTCCGGCTGCTTGCGCTAGCAGCGTGTACATGAGCAGCAGCGGCTTCATCCGCGCTTCCTCCTTTTGCGGGAGCGGAAGTAGGCCTTCAAGGCGGGGACATAATCCTCGTCTGTTTGCACGGTGATGCGCTCCACGCCGCTGCGGCGCAGCAGATGCACGAGTTCTTCCTGCCGTTCGGCCATCCGCTCCGCGTAGTGCTCACGCACGCCGGGGTGGGAGGTGTTGATGAGGATTTGCTCGCCGGTTTCTGGGTCTTCGAGGCAGACGCGGCCTGCGTTCGGCAGCGTCATTTCGCGCGGGTCCATGATCTGCGCGGCCACCACGTCATGCTTGGCCGCGACGGCACGCAGGCTTTTTTCCCAGGCGTGATCGGGGGTGATGAAGTCCGAGATGAGGATCAGCAACGCACGGTGCGGAATGCGCTCCAGCGCGAGATCGAGCGCTGGCTTGATGTCCGTGCCGTGCTGCTGCGGTTCGTTGTTCAAAATGTCGCGCAGGATGCGCAGCGCGTGCGGTGCGCCTTTGCGGGCAGGCAGGAACTGCTCAATGCCGTTGGAAAACAGGATGAGGCCCACCTTGTCCTGGTTCTGCACGGCGCTGAAGGCAAACACGGCGGCGATCTCTGCCGCACGCTCGCGTTTGGAGTCTTCCTGGCTGCCGTAGTCCCCGGAGCCGCTGACATCGACGCAGATCATCACCGTCAGCTCGCGTTCCTCGACATATTTGCGCACAAACGGGTCGTTCATGCGTGCGGTGACGTTCCAGTCGATGAAGCGCACGTCGTCGCCGGGCTGGTACTCGCGAAAGTCGTCGAACTCGATGCCCTGGCCCTTGAAACGCGAGTGGTACTGCCCGCCGAGCATCTCCTTCACCATGCCGCGCGTGAGCAGCTCAATGCGCCGCACGCGCTTGAGGATGCGCGTGAGCCTGGCGTCGTTGTCGTTCTGCGCGGGTTCCCGGTTCACGGTGGGCAGATTTATGGCACTGGCAGCTTGTCGAGGAGCGTCTTCACCACGTCCTCGGTCGTGACGCCTTCGGCCTCCGCCTCGTAAGAAAGCAGAATGCGGTGGCGCAGGATGTCCGGCGCGAGGTCTTTCACGTCCTGCGGGATGACGTAGTTGCGGCCGTTGAGGAAGGCCAGCGCCTTGGCGGCGAGGGCGAGATTGATGGTGCCACGCGGGGAGGCGCCGCAGCGGATGAGCAGCTTTAAATGCGGGGCCAGCGTCTCGGGATGACGGGTGGAATTGATGATGGCGACGATGTAGTCACGGATCTTTTCATCCATGAACAGCTCGTTCACCACCTTGCGGCTGGCGCTGACGTTGGCGACGTCGGTGATCTGATTCACATCGAGCATCGGTGCCGAGGTGGCCATGGCATCGAGGATCTGGCGCTCTTCCGCAGGCGTCGGGTAGGTGACGCGCACTTTGAGCAGGAAGCGGTCGAGCTGGGCTTCGGGCAGCGTGTAGGTGCCTTCCTGGTCGATCGGGTTCTGCGTGGCAAGCACCATGAAGGGATCGGGCAGCTTGTGGGTGTTCTCACCCAGGGTGACCTGCCGTTCCTGCATCGCCTCAAGCAGGGCGCTCTGCACCTTGGCCGGAGCGCGGTTGATTTCGTCCGCCAGCACTAGATTGGCAAAGATGGGGCCGAGGCGGGGCGAGAACGAGCCGTCCTTCGGATGATAAACCATCGTGCCGACGACATCCGCCGGCAGCAAGTCAGGCGTGAACTGGATGCGCTGGAACTTGGCTTTTAACGTGCCGGCGAGCGTGCGCACGGCCAAGGTTTTGGCGATGCCGGGGACGCCTTCCAGCAGGACGTGGCCGTTCGTCAGCAGAGCCACCAGCAGGCGGTCCACCAGCGCGGTCTGGCCGACCAGCACGCGGGCGATTTCGGTGCGTAGCGGCGCGACCCATGAGGCGGCTTTGACGATGGCTTCCTGGTCAGGAACGGTGGGGGGGGCAGCGGTGTCAGGCATGTGAAGTGAGTACTGGTCAACGGGGCGGCTCCTGCCGTCAACCCGCAAAGGATTAGGTTATTAACGCCGCCCGTGGCGCTTTATGTTGCTGGAAATGCGCCACTTACCGGCTTTGATGGCGCGGATGACCCTGAATGAACTGCGTGAACAAGTCTGCGAGGCCAACCGTGCCCTGGAACCCAGCGGTCTCGTCCGCCTGACTTGGGGCAATGTGAGCGGAATTGACCGTGCCTCCGGCCTGTGGGCGATCAAGCCCAGCGGCGTCGATTACGCCGCGCTGAAGCCCGCCGACATCGTCGTGCTGGACCTCGACGGCAAGGTCGTGGAGGGCAACCTGCGCCCCTCATCCGACACGAAGACGCATCTGGTCCTCTACCGCGAGTTTGCCGACATCGGCGGCGTCACGCACACGCATAGCTTACATGCGACGATGTTTTCCCAGGCCGGGCGGGAGCTGCCCTGCTTCGGCACCACGCATGCGGATCACTTCCACGGCACCGTCCCCATCGTGCGGGCGCTGACCCCGGACGAAGTGGCGCAGGACTACGAGCACTTCACTGGCGTTGCCATCGTCGAGCGTCTGCGCGAGTTGAACCTCAGTCCGGTCGAAATGCCCGCTGTGCTGCAATTGCACCATGCGCCGTTCACTTTTGGCAAGAATGCGATGGATTCGCTCAACAACAGCATCGCCCTCGAAATGTGTGCCCAGATGGCCCTCGGCTCGTTCTCGCTCAATGCCGCGATGCGCGCGATTCCTGAATACATTCTGGAAAAGCACCATCTGCGCAAACATGGGCCGGGGGCGTATTACGGACAGAAGTAGCATGGCGAAATATTTGCCATTTTCTCCTTGTTCCTGCTGCTGCGGACAGCGCGCCTGCCGAGATGCCGCGTGGTCAAGATGAACTGGTGCTGAGATGCCGCGTGGTCAAGATGAACTGGTGCTGTTCATCGACGACGGGGAGGCCGTGCGCCAGATCGTCAGCGAGACTCTGGAATCCTTCGGTTACCGAGTGCTGACGGCGGCGGATGGAGCCGAGGCGGTGTCCCTTTACGCCGCGCAGCAGGCGGAAATCGGACACGGTCGCCAAGGCCGCCGGCGCGGGGGTGAAACACTTCCTTCCCAAGCCCTACACGGCGGAAACCTTGCTCAAAGCGCTGCATGCGGTGCTGCAGGGATAGTTTGCGTCAGCAGGACGGCGGGCGTGGCGGACACTGCATGGTGGATGCAATAGGCTGCATGGAAGCCATCAACGCATCACTCTCCACCGCCTCCCGACCCTTTCCTGCGCTCGATTGGATGGTGCGGTTTCAAGACTCGGTTCCAGACGTGTCGCCATACGGTGGTGGTGTTTCATTTAACACCAGCGGGCCGTGGTAGTGCGCGGCGGCGGCACGGGATTCGACGGTGCTGGTGTCCTTCATGCGCTGGCGCTTGGGCTTCTCATAGGTCACCAGCGGGGCGCTGAGCTTTTCATAGAGTGCAAAGAGATGCTCCACCCGCGCCCGGTCATTGGCGAACGGCTCCTTGCGGTAGCAGCGGTCCACTGTGCGGTCGAGATCGGCATGGGCCTTCACCAAAACGGGCGGCATCGTCGTCGGGTCGTAGAGATCGGCCAGTGTCGAAGACGGGAACAGCGCCCGCGCCTCCAGCACGGCTTGCGCCGCTTTCTGCACGGCGGCTTGCTGCGCTTCGCTCACCTCTTCCGGCCAGGGGAAGTTGTTATAGACGAGCGTGTTCGAGTAGCTGTAATCGCTTTTTAGTCGTCCACAGACCAAGCGCATCCAGGCCATGTGCATCGTGGAAGTCAGGATGCCGAAATGCCAGACGCTGGCATTCGGCACGAATTGAATCTTGTTGCTGCAAATGATGTCCTTCGACACGAACGCGATGGGAATGATGGGACGGCGTTCCGATGAAACCTCTGGCACGGCGAGGTAATCCGAGTCCGGCTGGGCAATCTGCCGAAAGAGCGTGGGATAGGCAGCATACTTGCGCGTGCTTTCGGCTTTGCTCGCCAATCGCATTTGTTTCACCGCATCGACGCGTGCCATCACCATGGGCAGGGTGCGCAGTTCGTTGGGTGCAGCGTCTTTAAGCCAGAGGCAGAAACGGTCGATGCCGTTGATGAAATCACCACCGCTCATGAATGGGCGGATAAACTTGGCGGCACCAGGTTCCTGTTTCAGGAAATCATCACGTTCCTCAGGCGAAAGAATCAAATGACCGCCATCCGTGGGCTTGTTACCCCAAGACATCTTGGGAACACCACTCAACGGCTCTGAACGATTTGAAACCGCCCGGTCTGGACCTTCCACGAGGTAGGGACTGATGTTGCGTACCGTGGTGGTCGTCGGGTGCTCTGGATCAGACTCGTAATCGAAAAGTTCTTTCCGATCCGTGTCAAAGTCGGCGAAGCCGACAATGATGCAGTGAACGTGCGCCTTGCCACGTGCCTCGCTCTCCCAGGCAAAGGTGCGATGTGCGAAGTGAATCTTCACGCCGTAGCTTTGGAACATCTCCGACCACAACAGTCCGGCCTGCTCTCCTTGGCAGATCGAGTTGGTGGAGACCAAGGCCACCTTGATCTTTGTTCCTTTGATATACTTCGCTGCTTTGAGGTGCCAGTTGGCCACAAAGTCGATCACACCCGCAGCCGAGATGTTTCCCATCACAGCCTGCTGATCCTCTTTCTGCTGGGCATTTTGATAATGATGCCCCACGAAGGGCGGATTCCCCAGGATGTAGCTGCATTCGTCAGATGGCAGCACGTCATGCCAGTTTACCCGCAACGCGTTCGCTACATGGATGTGCGGACTCTTGCGCAGCGGGATGCGCAGATAAAACTGACTGAAGGCCTGACTGAGTTCGACATTCGCCTGATGATCGGCGAGCCAGAGCGCTACCTCGGCGATGCGGGCGGGGAATTCCTCGATCTCGATGCCGTACATCTGATCCACGTCGATCATGGAGAGCTTGTTCACGTCATCGAGACTGAACTCGCTCTGCACCCCGTGCAGTTCTTTGAGGATGTCCAGTTCCAGACGGCGCAGTTCGCGGTAAGTGATGACGAGGAAGTTGCCGCAACCGCAGGCGGGATCGAGGAAACGCAGGGCGGCGAGACGCTTTTGCAAGTCGATGAGACGGCCACGCCCGCGCCCGGAGCGGTCCTTCGACGCAGCAGTGAACTCGGCACGCATTTCATCGAGGAACAGGCTGCGCACGAGTTTCATGATGTTCGCCTCGCTGGTGTAGTGCGCGCCGATCTGACGGCGTTCTTTGGAATCCATGACACCCTGGAACAAGGAACCGAAGACGGCGGGGCTGATGCGCGACCAATCGAAATCGAAGCACTTCGCCAGAGCATCGCGTGCCTTTGAACTGAAGTCGGCTGCTTCCAAGCGCTCGGTGAATAGATCCCCGTTCACATAGGGCATGTCGCGCAACGCTTCCGGGACATTCGCCTGACGCAATTCCATTGGCTTGTCCAAAACCTGGAACAACCGCTCAAGATGCAGACCAACGAGGGAGAAGTCTTCCAATGCTTTCTCCTGCATGTAGAGCTTGAAGGCACTCGGCGGGAAAATGCCGGTGTCTTCCGCAAACAAGCAGAACAGCACGCGGACGAGGAAGACGCGCAAGTCATGACCGGTATAGCGGCCTTCCAGCAGCGCGTCATGCAGCTCGGCCATGAGTTCGGCGGCTTCGATGTTCGCTGGGTCTTCGGGGTCCAGCTGGTGCTGCTTGTAACCTGCCACGAAGGCGAAATGGCGGATGTGCTTGTGCAGATCGGTGACGGGAAAGGTGACGGTCTCGCCCGCTCCTTCCAGATCATGCAGGGCGATCTTGCGGAAGTCTGACACCATGAGGTAGCGTGGGATTTCCTTGCTGCGCCCGGTGTCCTGTAGGCCACGGATGTAGCCCATGCCCTGGGCGTGTGCTTTGTCGAGGTCCTGCCCGGCGCTCTTGTGCTCGCCGAGGAGTTTACCGGGCCAGAAGACGTCGATGGCTCCCCAGGTGCCGGAGAGTTTCTTCACCGGTTCCTCAAAGCTGGCGACGGTGCGGCGCTTGATGCCGAAGATGTCGAAGAACTCGTTCCAGAATGTCTGGCGCTCGGCGGCTTCGCGCGTTTCGCTCTTCCAGTCGTTGCCGAACTTGATGGCGCGGTGTTTGATTTCGTTCCAGGACAGGGGCATCGCGCATCCTAGCGCCGGGAGGTTTGCTGTCACAAGATTTCACGGCTTTGGCGGCACCTCAGCCGCCTCCGGCCTTTCCGCAAAGATGCCACGCATCACGACCCGCCGTCCTGCGCGGGAAGCCGTAGTGGTTGACGGGATAGGGCCTGCGTTCGGGAAATTTGTCGGTATCTACCGATACTATAATTCTAATATTATCTGATAATTATGAATATTCGTTTAGTTGTAGCCTGAAAATGAGGGATTTAGGCTTACAGGGTGAACCAGATAACCCCTTCCAGCCCCTCATTGATGCCCGTCGTGCTCACCGGCACGGTCTGGCTCATGGTGGTCCTCGCGGGGGCTTTGCTGTTGACTCAGTACTCCCTGTCTGCCGGTTCTGCGGGCTCTCCGCCGCAGCAATGGCCGACCACGAGCCGGGTGCCGCTTGAATCTGGCTTGCCCAAGCTGGTTCTGTTTCTGCATCCGCGCTGCCCATGCTCCCGGGCGACCCTGGGCGAGCTGGAACAGCTCATGGCGCACTGCCAGGGGCGGTTGAGCGCCGAGGTGCTCTTCATCCGGCCGGAAGGCGTGGCGGAGAATTGGGAGAAAACCGACCTGTGGACCACCGCTGAAGCCATTCCTGGCGTCGAGGCACGGGCAGATCAGGACGGCGTCGAGGCGCGGTTGTTCCAGGCCGAGACCTCGGGCCAGACACTGCTCTATGATGCCAGTGGCCACCTGCTGTTCCACGGCGGCATCACCCTCTCCCGTGGCCATGCCGGGGACAATCCCGGCCGCAGCGCCTTGGAGGCCCTGCTGCGGCACGAACTGGTCAGCCCGGTGCCAACTCCCGTTTTCGGCTGTGCGCTGACTGCCCCTGCAACCCAGAAAGAATGCCCATCATGCAATCCCTAGCCATCGAAATCCCCGCGCCGGGCTCTCCGCTGCATCAGCGTGCGGTGGAGCATTACCAGACTGCCGAAAACGAGCTGCATCGTCACACCGACCAGCTCTTTGCCATCTTGCTGGCGATCCAATGGCTGGCGGGTATCGCCGCCGCGTTGTGGCTTTCCCCGCAGACCTGGGTCGGCGCGTCCAGCCAAACCCATGTGCATGTGTGGGCCGCGTTGTTCCTCGGTGGGGCGATCAGCGGCTTCCCGATCTGACTGGCCCTGCGGCATCCTGGACGGACGATCACTCGGCACGCTATCGCCGTCGCCCAGATGCTGAGCTCGGCTCTGCTGATCCACCTGACCGGAGGACGCATCGAGACGCACTTCCATGTCTTCGGTTCACTGGCTTTTCTGGCTTTCTATCGCGACTGGCGTGTGCTGGTGACGGCCACGGTGGTCGTGGCGGCGGATCACCTGGTGCGCGGGCTGTTCTGGCCGCAGTCCATTTTCGGCGTGCTTACCGCCAGCTCCTGGCGCTGGATCGAGCACGCTGGCTGGGTGCTCTTTGAAGATGTCTTTCTGATGATCTCCATCCGCCGGATGCTGCGGGAGATGTTCGAGATTTCCCTGCGTCGTGCCAGCCTGGAGGGCAGTAACGTGGAGATCGAACGGAAGGTGACGGAACGCACCGCTGAGCTGCGCACCACCCAGGCGCAGTTGCTCGAAACCTCCCGCCTCGCCGGCATGACGGAGGTGGCCACCAGCGTGCTGCACAACGTCGGCAACGTGCTCAACAGCGTCAGCGTCTCGGCAGAGCTGGCCACCACCAAGGTCCGCGAGTTCAGAATTGGCAGCCTCAAAAATGTGGCCGAACTTCTACAGCAGCATGCGGCGGACCTGCCCACGTTTCTCACTCAGGACCCCAAGGGCAAGGTGTTGCCCGACTACTTGGTCAAGCTGGCCGCGCATCTCGCCGAACCCCAGCAGGGCATTTTGCAGGAGATGGAGGGGCTGCGGAAGAACATTGATCACATCAAGGAGATCGTGGCCATGCAGCAGCGCTTTGCCCGTGGGTCCGGCGTGGTGGAATCCCTCGCGGTGACGGACATGCTCGAGGACGCCATCCACATCAACACCGCCGGTTTCAGTCGTCATGAGGTCAACCTAGTGCGGCAGATCTCCCCAGTGCCACCCGTGGTGACAGACCGCCACAAGGTGCTGCAAATCCTCGTGAACCTGCTGAGCAATGCCAAATACGCCCTGGATGACAGCATCGGCGACAAACGCCTGACCGTGAGCGTGGACCCGGACGGCGACGCGGGCGTGCGGATCATGGTCAGCGACACCGGGGTGGGCATCGATCCGGGCAATCTGTCCCGCATCTTCCAGCACGGCTTCACCACCAAAAAAGACGGCCACGGCTTCGGCCTGCACAGCGGTGCCCTATCGGCCAAGGAGCTGGGCGGCACCCTGACCGCCCATAGTGACGGACCGGGCCACGGCGCGGTCTTCACCCTGACACT
>JBDNIB010000983.1:0-4224 GCA_041688535.1 Prosthecobacter sp. | reverse complement strand
GCTGGCGAGGCTGGCGAGGCTGGCGAGGAGTTCTTCGGGTGTATCGGGCATGGGTAATGAGGTGCTTTGATGATGTGCGGAAGGCTACTGGCCCGCCAGCAGCTTCGCCAGTGCGGTCGCCATCGCGGTCAGGGCTTCGGCATTGGGCAGTTTCAGGCTCAAACTCACACTGCCGTCTGCATTCGTTTCCGTGCATTCGGCGAGGCCGCTGCGCAGCGCCTCGACGGACTCCGGCGTGGGCGCGTTCGCGCCGGGCATCAGCTCCCCGAGGAAGCCAAACGCGGCGCTGAATAGCTGCCCACCGGCCTCGGCGACTCGCGTTTTGCGCTCGGTCAGGGTCGTCTCCACGGCGCGGGCCAAGCTCACGTCCTGATCGCCCTCCGGCTTCGCGCCGAGGAGCACTTCCAGGCGGCGTTTGAGTTCATCCATGCCGCTGACGAGCTGCACCTCCCGCAGGTCGCTGTCGGGATCAAGCACCGCCCCTGCCAGCTCGTGCTTGGCGGAAAGCGTGGCCAGCAGGTTCTCCTCAATGGTGCCCTCCGTGATCATGAGATAGACCTGCACCTTCCGCTTCTGCCCCATGCGGTGCGCACGGGCGATGCGCTGCTCCAGCAGCGCTGGATTCCACGGCAGGTCGATATTGATGACGGTATCAGCGGCCTGCAAATTGAGGCCGGTGCTACCGGCGTTCGTGGTCAGGAAGCAGCGGCACTTTGCGTCCGTCTGGAATCGCTGCACGATCATGTTGCGCTGCTTCTGCGGCACCTGGCCGTCTAGCCGCACGAAGGGGGCTTTGAGATTCTTGAGGATCGGCTCGATGAGATTGAGCATCGTCGTCCACTCGCTGAAGAGAATGATCTTCCGCTCCGGCTCGCCGATGAGCTGCTCCAGCAGATCGGCGAGGCGCTCGAGCTTGCTGGAAAAGCCGTTCGGCTGCTTGTCCACCAGCGTGGTACTGTCCGCGCTCATGCGCGCCATGAGCAGCGCCTTTTGCAGGCGCAGCAGGTCCATTTCACTGATGAAGGCCTTTCGCGTGATACTCTGCACGATCTGCATGTGCGCGCTGTGGAGCTGCTTTTGCTCCTCCGTGCAGGGAACGCGCACGATCTCCGTGCTGCGCGGCGGCAGGTCGAGCTGGATGCTCTTTCGAGTGCGCCGCAGCAGGATGGGCCGCAGCCGCTCCCGCAACGCATCGAGATTCTTGTAACCGAGCACCTTGCCATGCTCATCGACGACACGGTGGCCGTGCATGAAGCGAAAGGCCGGTCCCAGGCGGCGGTCATCAATGAACTCCACGATGCTGTAGAGATCATCCAGCCGGTTTTCCAGCGGCGTGCCGCTCAACACGAGCGCGAAGGGGCTGCGCAGGCTCTTGATGACGCGGCTGGTCTTGGCCTCCCAGTTTTTGATGCGCTGGGCCTCGTCAAGAATGATGAGATCCCAAGACGAACGCTCGATGTCCAGGTAGTCGCGCAGCACCTGCTCGTAGTTCGCCACGGTGAAAAACGCCGCGCTGGCATACTGCGTGGTGCGCTCTGACATCTTGCCAGCCACGATCTGCACACTGCGATCACAGAAGCGCGTGATCTCCGCCAGCCACTGCGATTTCAGCGATGCAGGGCACACCACCAGCACCCGCCGCACCCCAGCATGCCGCGCTAGGAACTCCGCCACGCCCACGCCCTGGATCGTCTTGCCCAGGCCCATCTCATCCGCCAGCACCGCGCGGCCCGCGCCTGCGACGAAGGCGATGCCGTCCATCTGATACGGCAGCAGCTCGGTGTGTAGCAGCGTCGTGCGCAGCGGATGCTCCTTCGGACTTTGGCGAATCTCCGCCACGAGCTTCGTCATGCGGTGGCGATGCACCGCTTGATTCAGCACCTCCTCCGCATCGGGATACACGATGAAGTCCGCATCCATCTGCGACAACTGCCGCACCACCTCGAACAGCGCCGCCATGTCCGCGTCGCTGATCGCAAACCGGCCCCGCCACGGCTCCACGAGCACTTTGACGGCCTCTTTGAGCCGTGACGGTATTTCGAGGCCGAGGCGCAGTTCGCCATCGTATCGCGCGAAAATGCCAATGCGCAGCGGCTTGGCAGTCTTTGCCAGTTCGGCGGCCGAAAACCGCTTTTTGACCGACTCCAGCACCTTGATCACATGCTTGCACAGGCCCAGACGGTTCTTCCGAAAATCCGGGCACGAGCAGTAGGCCTCACCGCGCGTCATTCCGCGCAATGCCACGCGATAGGTCTTGCCGCTCATGGCGCTCATCACGCTGAAATCCGTCCATGGCGTGGCTTTGTCCGCAGGCTTGATCTTCATCACCTCCTCCGTCGCGCGCTTCATGCGCTCGGCGATTGCGCGCTCTTCCAGCTCGCTCTCTTTGAGCAGTTCCCACGGCGTGTTTTCATCCGGCGGCGCGGACAGTCCCAGCGCCAACTTTTCCTCCAAAATCAGGGAAATCGCCGCCGCGCGGAAGTATTCCCCCTCCTCACCCTCATGGCTGCACACGATCTGCAGGCGGTTCCGATAGCTGGGATGCAGCGCGATGTTCACCACGATCTGTTTCAGCGGAAAGACGAGCTGGAACTGCTCGGCGGTGAAGAGCACCTGCGTGGCAATGTCGATCTCCTCCCGCCCCGCTTTCGGCATCAGGCCCGCAGCGCGATCACCGAGTAGTTTTTTCGCCTGCACTGGGCTGAGACGCGAGAGTTTATCGTGAAGGGTGAGTTGATTCGTGGGCTTGGTAGGCATGGCGGAACGCTGAGGGTACCTGGGTGCGCCGCGATGTCCATCATTGCCGTGTGTGTGCCGTCAGGTGCCTCCGAAAAACCTCCGTTCCGGGAGGCACATACCGCCAGCAAGGACCTGCGCGGAGCCGATGATGCGAATCGCATGATTGAGGCGCTGCACCAACCGCTGCGTGTCGCTGAGAGACTCGGTATCCTTTTCGCCCCACAGATCAACGTTAGGGCAGCACAGGCTTCCATCCCGGCGTGACAATGGGCTTCATGCCTTGCAATAGTGCGGCATGTTTGGCGACGACTGCGGTTTGATCAGCGTGATTCACCAGATTGCGGGTTTCATCGGGATCGTGGACGTGATCATAAAGCTCGCGGTCGGTGGTGGCGCCGGTCTTCCAATCGCGCCATTCGGTGTAGCGGTGCGTGGCGCTGCGGATGGTGTAGCCCATGTGAGTAGGCGCGTCTTTGTAATAGGCAGGCCGCGAGTGCTGGGTGAGCGCGACTTCGCGCACGATGGCCTGTGGATCGGTGAGGATCGGCGTGAGACTGACACCGGCGGTGCTGGTCGGTTTTGGCAGGGCGCATAACTCGGCCAGCGTGGGATAAAGGTCCATCAGCTCGGCGAGAGATTCGGTCTTCTTTCCTGCGGTCTTCATGCCGGGTGTGGCGATGATCAGCGGCACGCGAGCGTCGAGTTCAAAGTTGGAGGTTTTGGCAAACAAAGTCTGCTCGCCGAGGTGGTAGCCGTGGTCGGACCAGAAGACGATGACAGTGCTGTCGGTGAGTTGTAGGCGGTCGAGTTCATTGAGCACTCGGCCGATCTGCGCGTCCATGTAGCTGATGTTCGCGAGATAACCGTGGCGCATCTCGCGGATGTTCTCTGCGGTGATTTTACGCGCCTTGGGGCCGCTGCCGAGAATCTCGCGGCTGTCATGCCAGGCGATGCGTGGCGCGTCCTGCGGCCAGTCGGGGTTTTTCGGCATGGCGATGGCATCACGCTGATAGAGATCCCAGTACTTTTTGGGCGCGTTGAAGGGTGAGTGCGGTTTCCAGAAGCCGACGGCAAGGAAAAAGGGATCGCTCTTTTCCTTCCGCTGTTGGAGAGCCTCGACGGCGAGCTTTGCCACCCGTCCGTCGAAATAAGCTTCGTCCGGCACATCGCGGCATTCGCATTTGGGGTCCGTGGTGAAATTGGGCGGTAGCTCGCCGCTGATCTCGGGCTTGTCCGCGCCGTGATTGGCGAAGTGCATCACTGCCGGGACGCTCCACGACGCGGGATCGCCCTGCACCTCGTGAATCCAATTGTGGAAGATCTTGCCGATGTTCTGGGTGAAGTAGCCGCTCTTTTTGAAGTGCTGCGGCAGCGTGACCACATCTGGCGCATGCGTGCGGAAGTGTGTGGGCAAGTCCCACACGCGCAGTGTGTCGAGTCGCTGCCCGGTCATGATGGAGGCACGCGACGGATTACACACGGCCT
>JBDNIB010000982.1:0-2490 GCA_041688535.1 Prosthecobacter sp. | reverse complement strand
TCTCCATCATGAACGGCGACTTCATCTATGAGGAGCATCGCTCCATGCCGGTGTCTGATTGGCTCATGGAGGTCGGCTTGGCACCGCAGCAGACGCCACGCGTCGTGGACGTTATGCCAAACGTCGTCGGCGTGTGGGAGAACTATAAAACCTACCTCTCACGCGGCGTAAACCTCGCCGCCTGGCAGCGGAACATGCCCACCGTGTTCACCTTCGACGATCACGAACTGGTCAACGACCTGCGCGGCTGCGGCACCATCGGCTTTCGCGAACGCCGCGCCGTCTTTCGTGACATCGGCATCCGCGCCTGGGACGATTACGCCGGTTGGGCGAATCCGCGTGCGACCACACAGAACATCCATTTCGGCAAAGCCGCGCTCCAAAAGGGCAGTGACATCCTCGTGGATGAAAGCGCCGACTTCACGAAGATCGACCTCAAACAAGCCGCCACCCTCCATGTCCACTGGGGCAAGATCACCTCGGGCGAGGACGACATCCGCCTCGACAACGAAGCACCCGGCAATACGAACGCCGGCGTGTTTGGCATCGCCGAAGTGCTCGACGCGCATCGTCTGCGCATCACGCCCGACGCTTATGCCGATAGCACCGGCGCGTATTCCATCGGCCGCCAGTCATATGGGAAGTTCACCGTTGGAAACTGCGACTACTTCGTGCTCGACTGCAAAACGCACCGTCAGATGCACGACGTGAAGAACCCCATGAATCCGGATCTTACGCTCCTTGGAGAAGCGCAGAAGAAATGGCTGCTCAATTCAATGCGCGACAGCAAGGCCGACTTCTTCTTTGTCGTGTCCTCGGTCAATTTCATGATCAAGCACAACGGTGCGGGCGGCCACGAGTTCACCGAGGGCAAGGACGAGGCATGGACCTCCATGATGGCCGAGCGCGAGGAGCTGATTGATGCCTTCGACGCCTTGAAGAAGCCCGTGTGCATCTTCACCGCCGACCTGCACAGCAGCTTTGCCATCAAGATCACCGATACCGTGTGGGAGTTCGCCTCCGGCCCGCTGAACTCCGTCAATCACGTCCCGCGCGATGACGAAGGCGACCGCCCCGCCACCGGCCTCTACCAGTCCGGCCCACGCACCTGCGACATCCGCTGGTCCAGCTACATCCTGCCAGATCTCGAACGCTCCCAGCGCATGTATCCCTACTACTGCACGGTGCAGGTGAACAACGTCTTCAACATGCCGCAGCAGCTCGGCGACACACGCTGGGTGGCCTATCCACACCCGCAGATCATCTTCCAATACTTCGACGGCCGCACCGGCCAGCATGTCTATTCGGAGGCTATCAGCACCGTGCGTGACAAAAAATGAAACGACTCATTCGATGGCTGCGATATCCCACGCTCGTTCTCACGGTGCTGCTCATCGTGGCAGGCTGTGCGAATCGTGTGCCATCGCTCGCCGTGCCGGAAGGTGTCATTAAGCGCACTCCGAAACTCGTTTTACAGGGCAAAGAAGTGCCGGTGGATCTCTATCTGCCGCAGAACGTCGAAACGGCACCTATAGTCATCGTGGTGCATGGTTTCTCACGGAATCGCCATGTTATAGCGGGCTGGGGACATCTGCTCGCGCTCAATGGCATGATCGCCGTGGTGCCGAATCTGCCTAGCTTGACGGATCAACGCTGCAACATCCGTGCGATTGGAGAATTGATCGCGCTGGTTCACGCACCCGGTCACCTCACGCATCCAGCACCCAATGGCGAGGTGGCGCTCATCGGCCATTCGGCAGGCGGATTTGACACGCTGATCGCCGCGCCGGGGGAGAAACGTGTGCGCTGCTGGATCGGCCTGGACCCGGTGGATTTCGGTGATCACGGCCTGCGGGCGGTGAAATCGCTGCACATTCCTGGCTTGATGCTGCTCGCTGAATCCGGCGCGTGGAATCGCCACGCGAACGCCCTACCGTGGTTGCAAGCGAGCGCCAACCCGTTGATCGCACTCCGCATCAAAGGCTCCACGCACTGCGATCCCGAAAATCCCACCACCGCGCTCGCCAAACTCGTGTGTGGGGCCACGGATGACGCCCGGCGTGCCGTTTATGAGCGCTACGCGCTCGCCATGCTGAAGCAGCACTTGTTTGGCGATGCTGCTGCTGCCGCACAGATGAAGGGATCGTCGCAAGACACTGCTGTTTCAGTCCTGTCATCGGCAAAAGTGGAATGATTCGCCGCAGCGCCTCGTTAGCATTCGGTCATGAGATCAACCTGCCTTGCCCTACTCTTTGCCCTCGGCTCCTCGCTCTTTGCTGCCACGCCGCCAAACATCGTCATCATGCTGGTGGACGACATGGGAGTGATGGACACCTCGCTGCCGTTTTTGACCGATGCAGACGGCAAGCCAAAGCGCTACCCGCTCAACGATTACTACCGAACGCCTAACATGGAGCGACTCGCGGCGAAGGGTATTCGCTTCAACAACTTTTGCGCCATGAGCGTGTGTTCGCCGACGCGCATCAGCAT
>JBDNIB010000981.1:0-1550 GCA_041688535.1 Prosthecobacter sp. | reverse complement strand
GCGTGATCCCGCCAAGAGCTTCCGCCGCAAACCCAACGAACCCCTGCCGCCGCATGCCCTGCCAGAGGCAGCGGGTCGAGTGCTGACCGATTACCTGCCCCAATGCCTGGATATGGTCACGGTGGCCGATGTGATCCGGGCGGTGGAACTGTACTTTGCTGGAGGGGTGGTGCGGCATTTGACCAACGAGGAAGCGCGGGTGGCATGCGAGGTGGTGGCGTCAGAGACAACCATGAAGTCAAAGAGTCCACAGGCAATCGCTGCCTGAGCCGATATGCTGCCGGTAGCCTCAGTTCCTCATGAATTCCTGGTGGTGCGCAATCAGGTGAGCCGCCTGCATGAATGGAGCGGGCTAAACATCCTCATTTACTGGCCGCATGGGTTCGGAGATTTAGTCTTTCTGGGGCATCTGCTGCCGCTGCTTAACCCTGCCAACCATTATTTCATCTACCGGATTGGTGATGACAATTCGTCTGTGTTCTAAGGGTCCGACTATGTGACGCCGCTGTATGCCGGATGCAATTCCGTGCAGGGGCTGCCGGAGACGCAGTTCGAGCCTGCGCACCTCGGGCTACGCGCTGAGGAGACGGATGGAACAAGAACCTTATACCTTCCCGTTGCGCTCGCTATCGCCTGCCAGAAACACCGAATCAGTCATCTTCTGGACCCCCATTTTCCGGAAATCCATGGTCGCCATGCTTTCCCCTTTCACACCAAGGCGCGGCGTCTGCTGCGGTCATTGATTGCGAATGACCAACGTCGTGACATAAAACTTTCTCGGCCGCTAGAGAATGCCATTTGCTTTGACGTGCCGGAGAGTGTGATCCGCTGGGTGGAGGCGCGGCTGCACAGTTATGCTGGCTGGAGAGGCCGGAAGCTGTGCATCATCGGACGCAGTGGCTACACCAGTGTGGGCAAAAACTGGGGGCATCGCTGGCGTGAGGATCTGCCGCCGGGGCAGCGAGTGGAGGGCCAAGAGTGCCGGGATTTAATGAAGCTGATGCTGAAGCGTGATCCCAACTGGCTCTTTTTAACGTGTGAGGACCGGCTGGCAAGCGGAGACAACAGCATCCGCGATCCACAAATGAACTGTGTCAGCTATGCCGAGCTGGTTGGTTCACGCGACCAGTCCGCCCTGCCTTACGGCTGGATCATGCGCGCTCTCATGAATTTGGCGGAACTGGTGGTCGGCGTGCCTTCCGGCCCCTATCATCTGGCGATGGTGAAGCAGGGGCTGCCGGTGGTGGGCTCTGGATTGAGCATTTTCCGAGCTGGTATGATGAACCCAAGGCGGAATCCACCCATCTCATCAGCCGCAATCTCGCCGACAGGGGTGAGGAGCGGAAGCCCGGAACTTTCAGCGAGGCCGGAGGGCTGGTCTTCCGAACGAGGTGGCTTCAAAGCCGCATCATACCGGGCCAGAGCGCATTTGAAGCTACCTCCTCTTTACTGGGCTTCGGCCTTTAACGAGGGTGAACGAGATGGTTTCCCGACAGCCAGGGGGAAAGCAACGCCTGATAGCGCGCCAATGTGTCTGCTTTGAGCCGGGC
>JBDNIB010000980.1:0-5622 GCA_041688535.1 Prosthecobacter sp. | reverse complement strand
GCCGACGCCGACCTCGTGCGTGCGCTCGAGTTCACCGGCGAGCCGCGCACACGCGACGGCATCCAGCTCGCGCTCGGCACGAATCGCGAACGCACACTGAAAGACGACAACGCGGCGCTCGCAGCCTATCGCGGCATCTTTGAGCAGATCACCAACATCGGCGGCACCGACACGCTCACCGCCGTGCAGGCGGCTGCACGCATTCTCACGCGCCAAGGCAAGTTCGACGATGCGCTCGCCACCCTGCGCCGCATCGACACAGAGAAACTACGCGGCACCTGGCTTCACTCCACCCTGCTCGCTCGTGGCGACACGCTGCTGGCCGCCGGGAAAAAGGCGGACGCGCTCGCCACCTATCAGGCCGTGCTCGCGGACAAGGACGTCGAAAAACGTCATCGCGAGACCGCTGAAACTGCGGTGAAGAATCTGAACCAGAAATAGGGAACCACGGAATACACTGAATACACGGAATTGCAGAGGAACAGGCGTTTCCCTCATGACTCTCTGAGCCACCGCCTCTTTCCGTGTATTCCGTGGTCAATTCTTCCGTTCCTGATCTCATGAAAAGCCTCATCACTTTTCTCTTCCTGTCCGGCGTCCTGCTCATGGCCGCAAACGAAGCCCCGCTCATCGCCCGCATCCTCAAGGCGGCAGACAAAAGCGTTGACGGTAAACTCACGCTCGCCGAATACCTGCCGCTCGACGTGCAGGCGCGGCATCATGGAGAGGAGCACTTCAAGACCGGCGATGCCAACACCGACGGCTTCATCGCCGCCGCCGAATTCCCCGCCGCGTTGCACAAACAGACCTGGTTCGCCATCCTCTCCGAAGGCGTCGATCCCTGCTTTACCCGCCTCGATGCGAACCAGGACGGCAAACTCGACGCCAGCGTGTATCGCAAGATCTCCCGCATGGGCGGTCACGCCGAACAACACTTCAAGGGTGCCGATGCCGACAAGGATGGGTTTCTGAACATGGCGGAGTTCGCTGCTCATGCTGAGGCCAGGCTGAAAACGGTGGAAGAGGGGATTCCGAAGAAGAAAAAGGCTGACGGAACCAAGCGGAGCGCCGTAGCGCATTTCGATTTTTACCGGACGCTCGCCGGTGGGGCTGGGCGTGACACGCTTTGCGCAGCCAGCGAAGCCGGAGGTGCCGTTCTTCACGGACGTGTTGCGGTCGAACGGCTACTGGACTGGTAGCTACGGTCGGCATCATTATCTCGACGACCGCGTGATCGACACGAGTTTCCCGATGTTGGGCGAGAAAGTGACCAGCGCGTCGGGGTAAACGCAGATGGACGCCAGACGTGGCCCATTGATGACGTAACTCATCACACCATGAATCCAATCCGCCTCCTTCTTTGCGCCGCCCTTTCTCTAAGCAGCCACGTAGCCTCCGCCGCAGACACGCTCCGCGCCGGTGCCGCTGCGGTGGACATCACGCCGACTGATTTTCCGGTGAACATGCCAGGTGGATTCAGTGCGAACATGGCGGAAAAGGCGCATGACCCGTTTCATTCACGCGCACTCGTGCTGGATGACGGCCAGACGAAGCTGGCGCTGGTCGTGGTGGATGTGTTGGGTGCTGGGCCGGATGTGCTTGATGAAGCGAAGGCCATCGCGGCGGCGAAGACGGGCATGACGCCGGACAAGATGCTCATCAGTTCCACACACACGCACAGCGGGCCGTCGGTGAACGACCGCAGCGAGTCTGCGGCGGTCTATTACAAGCGCTTCGTCGCTGGCATCGCCGATTCCATCATCCAGGCGCATGCCGCGCTGAAGCCAGCGGCGGTCGGTGCGGCGGCGCATCCGCTGACGGATGAGGTCTTCAATCGCCGCTGGTATCTGAAACCGGGCAAGATGCCGCTGAATCCGTTTGGAAGAATGGACAAGGTGAAGATGAATCCCGGCACCAGCCCCGATGTGATTGACCATCCCGCCGGTCCGACCGATCCCGACATCTCGATCATCTCCGTGCAGGACGCGAAGAAGAAGCAAATCGCTGTCTATGCCAATTACTCGCTGCATTACGTCGGCGGTGCGCCCAAAGGCGAGATGTCGGCGGATTACTTTGGCGAGTTCGCCCGCATCATGCCTTCGCGGGTGCGGGGCGATGAGAATTTCGTCGCCATGATGTCGAACGGCACCTCTGGCGACATCAACAACATCCCTTTTGGCATCACGCGGCCGCCGCGTGAGCCGTTTGAACAGATCCGCATCGTGGCGCAGAAAGCGGCGGATACCGCGTGGCTCGCACAGCGGAAGATCGAGAAGCATCGCAGCGATGTGCGACTGGGAATGCTGCAACGCGAGATCACGCTGAAGCTGCGACGCCCCAGCGCGCAGGATGTCGCGGAAGCGAAGGCCGTGCTCGCGGTGAAAGACAAGGACGCCATCGAAAAACTGCCGCGTCTGGCGCAGAACTACGCACGCAGCGTCGTCAATGCCGCCGAACGTGAGGAGGAAACAATCACCGTGCAGCTCCAGGCCATCCGCATCGGCGACATTGCGGTCTGTGGCATCCCATTCGAGACTTTTGTCGAGATTGGTCTCGATTTGAAAAAGCGGAGCCCATTTTCACAAACGATCGTTGTCGGTCTCGCCAATGGTCGGCACGGCTATCTTCCCACGCTGGAGCAGCACCAGCTCGGTGGTTACGAGACCTGGCTCGGCACGAACAAGGTGCAGGAGGACACGAGCGTCATTCTCACCAACAACCTGCTGGAGATGCTGGCGGAACTGAAGAAAGCTGAGTGATCCCATGCAGCCCTCCGTCGTTCTGAAAAAACTCCGTGCCGGTGAGGCCGTCGTCTGCGCGAAATCCTGCTACACCGATCCTGAGCTGGTCGAACTCATCGCCTCGTCCGGTTTTGACGCGGTGTGGATCTGTCTGGAGCACAAACGCGTCGATGCGGCGATGGTGTATGCGCTCACGCAGGCCTGCCGACTCGGCGGCGCGGACACGCTGATTCGCCTGAAGCCGTCGAACCACACCGATGTGCTGCACGTGATCGAAACCGGCGCACGCGGCATCATGCTACCGCGCGTGAAGCATCCCGATGAAGTGCGCGAGGTCGTGCAGGCCATGAAATTTCCGCCGCTGGGCCATCGCGGTTACGATGGTGTGCATGCAGAGGCGGATTTCGGCCGCATCCCGGCGGCGCAGTATCTGGCGCAGGCGAATGACGGCAATTTCCTCGTCGTGCAGATCGAGGAGCCGGAAGTGGTACCACACATCGACGCCATCGCGGCCATGCCGGGTGTGGATGTGCTGTTTGTCGGCCCCAGCGATCTCACGCTCGGCCTCGGCAAGTTTGGCCAGACCGATGATCCTGAAGTGCAGGCCATTTTGCAAAGCGTGGCCGCCGCCTGTCGCACACACGGCAAGGCGGCGGGCATTCCGTGTGCGCCGGAGCAGGTGCCTGGCTATCACGCCATGGGTTTCCGCTTCTTCAATGTGATGAGCGACTACCGCTGCGTCTTCAACGGCATGAAAGCCGCCCGTGCGGCGGTGGCACTCTGATTAGCGTGGCTTTTCAGCGCCTGCTGCAAGATTTTCATCTGGCGCAGTTTCTTACCTGACACTACGCCTATGAAACATCTCCTCCCACTCGCCATAGTTGCTGCCTGTTTCACGCAGGCGCAGGCCATCGCCCCCACCAAGAGCAACATTCCCTATGTTGAAAACGGCCACGAGCGACATGTGCTCGACATCTACACCCCGCCGAATGCGAAAAATCTGCCGGTCGTGTTCTGGATTCACGGCGGTGGCTGGCAGGCGGGTGACAAGTCGGATGTGATGACCAAGCCGCAGTGGTTCATGAACAAAGGGTTTGTCTTTGTCTCCACCAACTACCGCCTGCTGCCAACGGTGGACATGGGCACGCTGCATCGCGATGTCGCAAAGGCGTTCGGATGGGTGGCGAAACACATCGCCGAACACGGTGGCGATCCGAAACGCGTGCTTGTGGGCGGGCATTCTGCCGGAGCGCAGCTCGCGGCGATCATGTGTACGGATGATCGTTACCTGAAGCTGGAAGGCGTCTCATTCGATTCTCTCATCGGTTGCGTGCCGGTGGATGGCGATACTTTAGATGTGCCGGCGATCATCGAGACGGCGGAGACGCGCTTGCGCGTGCATCACCTGCCTCCTCGGGTCAATGGCCATCGTGAGAAGTTTGGCATCACGCCTGAAAACCACATCCATTTCTCCGCCGTGACGCACATTGCGAAGGGGAAGAGCATTCCGCCGTTTTTCATTTTGCATGTCTCCGCGCATCCAGACACCTCCGCGCAGGCACAGCGCCTCGGCAATGTGCTGAAAGACGCGGGCGTTCCCACCAAGGTGTTTGGCGCGAAGGACACGAACCATTCCAAGCTCAACGATGACCTCGGCCTGCCCGATGATCCGGCCACTAAGGCGCTCGCTGAATTCGTCGCGCAAGTGCTGAAGCAGTGCGCGGCAATCACTCAGCGCTCAGATTGAAGCAGGCCACGGCGTTTGAAGACCGCAGATAGATGCGATCACCGACGATGGCTGGGTGCGCGAGCGTGTCGGGATGCTTGTCCTCAAAGGGGCGCAGTTTTGCCAGTGGCGCGTAGGCGTCGGCTTTGGCATCAAGCAGCAGCAGATCGCCGCTCGCGGTCCAGAACAGCAGGCGGTCGGGGCTGGCGATGATGTTGCAGTGGTCGTGAAACATGTCGTCGTCGTGCTGCCAGAGCGTTTTCAAACCCGTGGCGAGATCGAGGCAGAACAGCTCGCCATACGCGGTGGCGAAGATGCGGTTCGCGGCGATGGCGGGCGTGCAGGTGTCCGGGGCGAGCGCGTCGTTCTTCTGCACGGGTTCGGGCACGATGAGACCCTGGTCATCGAAACGATGCAGGCGCGTGCCGTTGTTCTCGGTGGCGAGCAAGAGCTGATCGCCGAGCACGACGGGCGTGGTGACATTGAAGTCGGAGCCATCGGGCGGCACGAGCGTCCACATACGTTTGCCGGTCTGCGGATGCCACGCACCGAGGCTGCCGGAGTCGTAGCCGATGATCTGCGGCACACCACCAAACGTGGCGAAGATGAAGGCGGAGTAGGCGGCGGCATTGCCGGGTGTTTGCCAAATAACAGTCCCAGTTTTGCGATCCAAAGCGACGACGGAGGCGTCTTTGGCACCGGGGGCGATGATGAGCTTGTCTTCGACGATGAGCGGTGCGGTCGAGGCACCCCAGTTGAGGCGTTCGGCCTTGAAATGATCGAACAAATTGAGTTGCCAGACGATTTTGCCGGTGGCGAGTTCAACGCAGTGCAGATGACCAAGCGCGCCTTGCAAATACACGAGGCCATCATGAATGACGGGCGTGGCACGCGGGGCGTTGGTGTATTCCATCGCAGCGGGGGCGTTGTATTCGATCTGCCAGAGCATGCGACCGTCTTTGGTGCTCAGGCAGCGGAAAACGTCGCGTTTGCCATCGGCGGATTTGTCGGGAATCACGAGCCGCTCGCCGCTGACGGCCGGGCCGGACATCGCCGGGCCGGTGAGTGGCGCAGTCCACAATGGCTTCCACGGTTGCGGCAATGACGCGGGGAGTTTTTCGACCTGGCCTTTGCGCTCTGGGCCGCGCCAGTCGG
>JBDNIB010000979.1:0-4186 GCA_041688535.1 Prosthecobacter sp. | reverse complement strand
TGCTCGGCGATACGGCGGTCGAGCACGAGTTCCATGTTGCCGGTGCCTTTGAACTCCTGGAAGATGAGGTCGTCCATACGGCTACCGGTTTCGATCAGTGCGGTGCCGAGGATGGTGAGGGAGCCGGCGGTGCGCGTATTGCGCGCGGCGGCGAACAGGCGGCGCGGCACCTCCAGCGCCCCGACGCCGACGCCGCCGCTCATGGTGGCGCCGCTTTTGACGGAGTTGTTGAAGGCACGGGCCATGCGCGTGATGGAGTCCATCAGCATGAAGACGTGCTCGCCGCATTCGACGAGTCGCTTGGCGCGCTCGATGGCGAACTGGGCGATGCGCGTGTGGCTTTTTACGTCTTGGTCGTTGTTGCTGGCGAAGATCTCGGCCTGCGGCAGGATGCGCTTGAACTCGGTGACTTCCTCGGGGCGTTCATCGACGAGCAGGATCATCAAATGCACACCGGGGTGGTTGGCGACGAGGGCTTCGGCGATGTGCTGAAGCATGGTGGTTTTTCCCGCGCGTGGCGGGGCCACAATGAGTCCGCGCTGGCCGCGACCGACGGGTGTCATCATGTCGATGACACGCGTGGTGAGGCGGTCTTTGCCGGTTTCAAGCTGGTAGCGCTTGTTCGGATTGATGGCCTTGAGCTCTTCAAATAACGGCAGGTCGCGCATGGCTTCTGGCGCACGGCCATTGACCTCGGACACTTCCGTGACCTGTGGGCCGCGGCCGCCCTTGCACTGCACGCCGACGATTTCCATGCCTTCACGCAGGCCGTATTTGCGGATGAACTCAGGTGTGATGAACGCATCCAGCGGATGCTGCGCATAGGAGCGGTCACGCTGGCGCAGGAAGCCGTAGCCTTTCGGAGACATTTCAAGAATGCCACGGGCTGGTTCTGGTGGGCCGGCTGGGACTTCGGGCGCAGCCTCGCGCTCCTGCTCCGGCTGCCTGCCTTGGTTGCCATTGTTATTGCGAGTGCGATTGTCGGCATGGTTCTGGCTCTGCCCATACGGTTCACGCTCGCCACCAGTAGTACCACCGCCACCGCCAGTGCGGCGTTCGGCGCGGCGCTGCTTCCAGCGGTCAAATTTCATCTTGCGGCGCTCCTTGGCCGTCATCGGGCGCTGGTTGCCGTTGTCATCCGTGACCAGGCTGCGTGGTCCCTGTCCCTGCTCGTCCGGTGCGGAGTGCGATTCATTCTGGGGCGCTTCGCGTGCGGGAGCCGCCGTGGCGGGAGCTGCCGTCTCCACAGCGGCTGCGCTGGCAGTCACAACGGGCGCGGGTGCTGATTCCACGGGCGTTGCAATCACAGCGGGAGTGTTTTCAGCCGCAGCGAGTGCTAATTCGGGAGCCTCGTCCCCAGCGGCTTTCTTTTTGGCAGTCTTGCGGACGGTTTTGGTCGCCGCTTTTTTTACCACAGTCTTTTTGGGAGCCGCCTTTTTCGCTGCGGCTTTCTTGGCCGGCGCTTTGCGTTTGGGCTTCGTTTCTTCGACCTCGGCGGTGTTGTCTTCAGGCATAAATGGAAAGGGGCGGGGGATTAGGCGAGCTGGTCGGCGATGGCGTCGTCGATTTCAAAATTGGCGTGGACGTACTGCGAGTCGTCGTAGTCGTCGAGCAAGTCGTAGAGGTGGATCAGTGACTTGGCGGTGTCGAGATCACTGATGGTGACGGTGGTCTGCGGTTGGTAGATGAGGTTTTGCGTGCGGGAGGTGAAACCCTTTTCGCGCAGGCCACCAACGACCTGATACAGTTGATCGGTGGCGGTATAGACGATCCAGTCGTCGCCATCCTCCTGGATGTCTTCGGCACCGGCTTCGAGCGCGGCCTCCATGATTTGATCTTCATTGCCGGCGGCCTTGTCGAGCCGGATTTCACCACGGCGGGCGAACAGGTAGGCCACGCTGCCGGAGTCGGCGAAAGTGCCGTTGTTTTTGGACAACAGGACGCGCATGTCGTTGGCGCTGCGGTTACGGTTGTCGGTGACGATTTCGATCATCATGGCCACACCGCCGGGCGCGTAGGCCTCATAGAGGATTTCTTCGAGCTGCGCTCCCGCGAGTTCGCCGGTGCCCTTTTTGGTCGCACGGTCGATGTTGTCATTGGGCACGTTCGCGGCGCGAGCGGCCAGGATGGCGCTGCGCAGCCGGGCGTTGGTGTCCGGGCTGCCGCCGCCGTGCTTCGCGGCCAGCGTGATTTCCTTCGCGAGCTTGCTGAAGGCATTGCCGCGTTTGGCATCGACGATGGCTTTGCCACGCTTGATCTTGGACCATTTATTGTGGCCTGCCATGATGAGGAGCGATGTCAGTTGGAATGCAGCGGGCGGCGCGGCCTTATCGGCGGCCATCCGTGCGGGGGAGTTGGAAATGTGGGGAATAGCGGCCTTGCCGCGGTGTGCTCCAGGAGGAATGACGGCCACGCAGCGAGTGCGGGGTCACGTTTCATCAGCGCGAGGGCCGGGGAAACAGCGGCAATCCTGCCGGAACAACACCAAATGTTCACCAGATTGAGAGAATCTGGAACGGCAGGATTGTGCGGGCTGGCAGGCCTTCTGGCAAGATATTTCTCACTGCCAACCTCAAGAATACCTGTGTGAAGACGTACTGGCAGGGTGTTTTTGCGTCGCCTACTCTGGATTTGCCTGCCCGCCGCCGGACTGGCAGCACCTCCGCCTGCGGAGCTGCTGTGGTCGCTACAGCCGTTCGCGGCTCAGCCGCTGCCGGCGGTGAAGGATGCGGACTGGCCGCGTTCCCGCGTGGATCATTTCATCCTCGCCCGCTTGGAAAAAGAACAACTCACGCCGAATGTCGGGGCGGAGCCACTGACGCTGCTGCGGCGCGTCTATTTTGATTTGATCGGCCTGCCGCCGTCGCTGGAGGTGGTCGAGAACTTCACGCTGGAACAATTTCCCGCTGTCGTGGATGCGCTGCTCGCCTCGCCTGAGTTTGGCGCGCGCTGGGGCCGTCACTGGCTGGATGTGGCGCGTTATGCCGAGACCAGTGGCAACACGCGCAATATGGCCTACGTGCTGGCCTGGCGTTACCGCAACTACGTCGTGCGTGCCTTCAATCGCGACACGCCGTTCGATGTGTTCATCCGCGAGCAGATCGCGGGCGATTTGCAGCCACCGGCGGCGGATGCGGCGCGGCATGATGACCAACTGCTCGCCACTGGTTTCCTCAATGTCGGTGTGAAATCACTCGGCGAGCAGGACAAGGACCTCTATGACATGAACGTGGCCGACGATCAGATCGACGCGACCTGCCACGCCTTCTTGGCCCTCAGCGCGAACTGCGCGCGCTGCCACGACCACAAGTTTGATCCGATTCCAACGGCTGATTATCACGCGCTCGCGGGTATTTTCCGCAGCACGCAAAATCTCTCCGGCGTGCAGACCAACAACGTCCTCAAAGAAGCCGAAGCGATGCCGTTGGGCCGCGACGGCGTGCGGCGTCTAGCCGCTGTGCAGCAGCACGAGAAAGACCTCGCCGACATAACCAAGGATTACACCGAGGTGGCGAAGAAGCGTAATTCGATGCGCGATGAGATGGCAAAAATGCCCAAGGAAATCGCCGCAGAAAAAATGACCTCGCTCGCGACCCTAGACAGAGAAGTGACCGCATGGCAGGCGAAGCTTTCGTCCAAGAAACAACACGCGCCCGCACCGCCACAGCTCGGCATGTCGGTGCGTGAGGCGGCGCTGCCGCTCGACTGCCCGGTGTATGACAAAGGCGAGATCAAAAAACCGCTCGCACCGGTGCAGCGCGGTGCGTTGTCCGCCATCCCGGTCAAACTGGCCGCGATTGGGCCAAAAGAGAGCGGACGCAAACAACTCGCCGACTGGATCGCCAGCCCGCAGAATCCGCTCACCGCCCGGGTGATCGTGAACCGCGTGTGGCTGCATCTGTTTGGCCGTGGCTTGGTCGAAACAGCCGATGATTTCGGCCGCATGGGCACGAAACCGAGCCATCCTGAGCTGCTCGATGATCTTGCCGCGCGGTTCGTGCGCGATGGTTGGTCCATCAAGACCTTGATTCGCGAACTGGTGCTCTCGCGGACTTATCAACTGAGTTCCAGCACGCAATCCATCGCCGCACAATCCATTGATCCCGCCAACCTCCTGCTTTGGCGTGCGAACCGGAAACGTCTCGAAGCCGAACCGTTGCGCGATGCGATTCTCCATCTTGGCGGC
>JBDNIB010000978.1:0-2400 GCA_041688535.1 Prosthecobacter sp. | reverse complement strand
CAGGCTTGTCCTCAGCGGAGGACATCGAAACGGCGGCGAGAAACAGGGCAGAGATGAGAAATCGCATGAGGCAAAGCAAACGCACGCCGCACACGCAAGCTCGCGACGGATTGCATCACTGCGCCGCCTTGTTCTTCGTGAAGAAGCATCGAGCGAGATCGACAAAAGTACCGTATGAGAGGCGTTTCATCGCTCATGTCCCGATCTATTCTCCTGTGGCCGCTACTCGCCGTCTCCGCATCCGCCTTTGAGCCAAAGGTGCGTCCGCTGCTCGATGCGCACTGCATTGAGTGTCATGGCGACGACGTGCAGAAGGGCGGCCTGCGCCTTGATGGTGAGGTGAGCATGGCCGCGTGGATCAAGGTGCATGACAAGCTCGCCTCCGGTGAGATGCCGCCGAAGAAGTCCGAGCAGCCGCCGAAGACATTGCGTGATGAATCGGTCAAAATCCTGCGCGAGTCGCTGCGCGCCGCGTCTTTGGAAAAACAGCGCACACAGGGCCGCGCGCTGATCCGCCGCCTCAACGGCACCGAATACGAAAACACCGTGCGCGAGCTGGTCGGCTCCAACGTGAAGCTCAAGGAGCTGCTGCCAGAGGAAAACAGCGTTGGCGGCTTTGACAATGTCAGCGCCGCGCTCGACCTCTCCTCGACTCATCTGCTGCTTTACCAAGAGGCTGCGGAGACGGCGGTATGCTCGGCGATTCCAGTGCATCCGCATCTGTCCGTCAACGAGCGCCGCACTGGGCGCGAAATGTCGGAAAAGGGCAACAACTTCAAGCAAACGCTCACACGCAGTTGCTTCCTCAAAGGCGACGCGCTCGTCGTTTACAGCAAGTTGCCGCGCTACGGCTTGGTCTGCACGCCGAGCGTGCTCGGGGCCGGTCGCTACAAGGTGCGCATGTCCGCCTGCGCCGTGGGCGCGGCGAATCTGCCCGTGCCGGTGGCCTACTGCACGATTGATCGCGGCCGCGAGCCGCCGGTGGTGCGTGACACGGTCGATTTCCAGCCCGGTGCGCCGCGTTTGATCGAGACGGAGATCAACCTCGACGCGGGTGAGGCATTCGTCGTTCAGCTTCAGCTCAACTGGGACATCCGTACGACGAAGCAGCCCATCGAAGGCCACACCGGTCCCGGTTTTCTTATTGAGTGGCTCGAAATCGAAGGGCCGCTGGATGCCTTTCCATCGCAGGCCTATCACACGCTTTTTGGTGACGCCGAGCTGATGCCAAAGTCAGCCGTCAAAGCCAAGGCAGAGGGCCGCAAGCCACAGGACTGGAGCATGCGCACCAACATCTACCAGTGGCTCAATGATCCGCTCGAACCCGTCAGCGCCGCGCCGAAGGAAGACGCTGAAAAACTGCTCCGCGCCTTCATCCCGCGTGCCTTTCGCCGTCCGGTGGACGAAGCGACATTGAAGCACTTCATCGACAAGGTTCACGCCAAGCTCGACGCGGGTGAGCGCTTCGTGAACGCGATGACCTACGGCTACAAGAGCGTCCTCACCTCGCCGCACTTTCTCTTCTTCCATGAATCGCCCGGCGAGCTGGATCGTCACGCGCTCGCCAATCGCCTCGCGTATTTTCTCACCGCGCTGCCGCCGGATGCCGAACTGCTCGCTGCCGATGTGACGCAGCCGGATGAGTTGCGCCAACAAACCGAGCGCCTGCTCCACTCACCCCGATCACGCGGCTTCACGGAAAACTTCACCGGCCAGTGGCTCGAACTCCGCAAAATCGACGCCACCATCCCCGATCCCAACCTCTACGGCGACTTCGACGGCACGCTGCTGTGGGCCATGCCGGAGGAGACGCGCCGCTTCTTTGACGACGTGCTGCAAAACGACCGCAGCGTGATGGAGTTCGTCGATTCGACGTGGACCATCGTCAATCAACGCCTCGCCGAGCACTACGGCATTGCGACGGCCTTTGATGCTGCGGCGCAAGACAATCAGACAGGGAGACAATCAGACAAGGCGACGTCTCCGGTCTCCCCATCTCATCGTCTCATTGTCTCCCAGTCTTCTGCACCGCCATCCGAATTCCGCCGCGTGAATCTTCCCGTCGGCTCGCATCGCGGCGGTGTAATGACACACGGCAGTGTTTTGAAAGTCACCGCAGACGGCACCACCACCTCGCCGGTGCTGCGAGGGAAGTGGGTGCTGGAACACATCCTCGGCAAAGCGCCAGCACCACCACCACCGGACGTTCCCACCATCGAACCCGACATCCGTGGCGCGACGACGATCCGCCAGCAACTCGACAAGCATCGCAACATCGCCTCGTGCAACTCCTGCCATCAGCACATTGATCCGCCCGGCTTCGCGCTCGAGTCCTTCGACCCCATCGGCGGCTACCGCGAGTTCTACCGCGCCTCGGCAAAGACGAAGGCCGGAGTCGTG
>JBDNIB010000977.1:0-2552 GCA_041688535.1 Prosthecobacter sp. | reverse complement strand
TGGGCACGGTGAACCCAGTGGCCGAGTTGTGCGAACGCGCGCGGAAACTCGGAGTGACGACGCTCGTCGATGCCGCCCAGAGCGTGGGACACAAGCCTCTTGATGTGCAACAAATGGGTTGCGATTTTATGGTCTTCTCCAGTCACAAGCTTTGCGGCCCGACGGGCATTGGTGCGCTTTACGGCCAGAGCGAGCTTCTGAACGCGATGCCGCCGTATCAGGGCGGCGGCGACATGATCCTGAGCGTCGATTTTCACCAAACTTCCTACAAGGAGGCCCCGCACAAATTCGAGGCTGGCACGCCCGACATTTCTGGACCGATTGCGATGCATGTGGCCATGGATTACCTTGATGGCATTGGACTGGAGCACATCCGGCAGCACGACCAGAAACTGGCAAGCTACGCTTACGAACGGCTTTGAGAATTGAAAGGAGTTCGGCTCTTTGGTCCGAAAATGGAGCGTGCCGGCGTGGTGAGTTTCCTCCTCAACGTCGTGCATGCTCACGATGTCGTGACCTTGGCCGACCAGTGGGGCGTGGCCTTGCGCGGGGGCCATCATTGCACCCAGCCGCTCATGCGAAAACTCGGTGTCGAGTCCACTGCGCGTGCGAGTTTTTTTACTGCTACAACACGAAAGCCGAAGTGGATCGTTTATTCGAGGTGATGTCCGAAACTAAACGATTCTTTAGTGTCTGAATCAAAAGCCAATAACTACTACCACAAACTCAATCGAAGCGGACAAATGCAGGAATTTGCAATTTTTTGGGGGAGCTCCAGAAACAGCCGATGGACCGGACCTGATGGCGAAAAATGGGGGGAGGGATTCCTGCGGGTATGTGGAGTTTTTTAGGTTCGTGTTTCAGGGTAAGGGGATCCGCTTGGACAGAAGAAGCGTTTGTAAATCGACTGCCCAAGTCCACCGGCGACATACAGAAATGACAGACAACATCCTCCGACGATGATTCAACTCGGATGCACTCCTGTTGTCATTGGCATTCTTTCCTTTGAGTTGGGCGTTGACAGGTTCAGCGCGCGAATCAACTCCGAGTTGGTTGATCGCGCAGTTCCGCCGGAGAACGGGAATCAGGGCTTCTTCCCGTTGGCTGTGATTGACCTGCTTCTCAAGTAGCATTGGTATCCGCATGGCGCTAAAGCGGAGCGAAAAGTCTCAACGGATGGTGCTCCGACCAAGTGATACATGTGATTTCAGAGGAGAATGCGCCGCATGGTTTCTCCCTCCAAAAGGACCGCGCGCGGAGCATCATTTCCGGCCCGGGGATTCTTTCCTCAAAAACCACCACAGCAGCGTGCAGCCGGCCGTCGCGCTGAGGGCAGATCCGACCAGCGCACCGATCTTGCCGGACGTCAGAAGTTCGTCGTCGAGTGCCAGACCGGCGATGAACAGCGACATAGTGAAACCGATGCCCGCCAGACACCCGGCTCCCGTCAGCACTTTCCAGTTCACTCCTTCCGGTAGTCGCGCCCATCCCAGCTTCACCGCCAGTGCGCTGAACGTCACAATGCCCAGTGGTTTCCCCAGAGCCAGCCCAGCTGCAGTCGCCATGGAAAGAGGATTTGCCAAAGCCGCCATGTCCACGTGCACCCCGGCATTCGCCAGAGCAAACAGCGGCATGATGACAAAGGCTACCCACGGATGCAGGGCGGTTTCCAACCGATCCAGCGGTGAGATCGTTTCCTGCGCGGTGGCACCCAGCAGCAGCACCGCCTCTTCATGATGCTCCATTTTGTTGCTTGCTGCCCGGTCCTCTCGCAACCGGTGTTCCGTCCCGTTAAGCACCCTCAGCAGGCTCCGCTCTGCGAGCCACGGGTTCGACGGCGTGAGCAGTCCCAGGGCAACGCCGGCAACTGTGGCATGAATCCCGGCCATCAGGACCGCGAGCCAGATGCCCATGCCGATCATGACATAGACCGGCACGGCACGGACGCCCAACCAGCGGCACAACAGGGTGGCGCCAAAACCAGCCCCCGCTCAACCGAGCATCGCCAGTGAAATTTGGTCCGTGAATGCCACCGCGATGACCAGCACCGCGCCGATGTCATCAATGATCGCCAGAGCTAAGACGAGAATCTTCAGGCCGAACGGCACCCGTTTTCCCAGCAGTGCCAGGAACCCAGCAACGAAGGCGATATCCGTGGCCATGGGAATCGCCCATCCGTCTGCCCCCGCTTCACCGTGCTGGAGCAGCAGAAAGAGCGCCGCAGGCACCACCATGCCGCCGAGCGCCGCCACCACCGGCAACACGGCATTGCGGGTCTCGCGCAGTTCCCCATGCACCAGTTCGCGTTTGATCTCGAGGCCGACCACGAAGAAGAAAATGGTCATCGCTCCGTCGTTGATCCAGTGCTGCAACGAAAGCTCAAAGGCGAAGCCACCGATAGTCACCCCGGCCATCGTTTGCCAGAGGCTGGCGAACGCCGCCCCCCAGGGGGAATTGGCGATCCCCAGCGCAATGAGCGTACAGGACAGGAGCACGATGCCACCGGCCGCCTCGATTCTAAAGAACTTCGCAAATGGTTCTGAGAGGCGCTC
>JBDNIB010000976.1:0-1634 GCA_041688535.1 Prosthecobacter sp. | reverse complement strand
GAGCGTGTCCTGCTGGCTCATGACATGGACATGACGCCGCGTTTGCGGGCGTTTCATGGCTGCGAGATCGATCTCGATGTCGCAGCACGGGCACGCATCGGCAATTACCTCGTGCGTGCCTCCGTGCTGCACCGGCGCAGCGATGGCATGCCGGTGGAGTTTGGCGCGATCGGCATTCATCTCGATCTGCTGCCCGAGGAGGCGCAAAAACTCGTGTTGGAAGGCCGCGTGCCGTTTGGGGCTATCCTGGAGCGCTTTGAGGTGCCGCACTCCAGCCATCCGCGCGGTTATTTCCGTATTTCAGTGGATCAACGCCTCGCCGTCCTGCTCGGGGCTGCCAGTGGACAGGTGCTGTTTGGCCGCTGCAACGAGCTGCGTCACGGCAGCGGACGCGTGCTAGCTGACGTGGTCGAGGTGCTGCCTCGTTTGCCATAGTTTGCGCGTGCCGGGGTTCTGGTGGTCAAACCAGTTGCGGCAAGGTCGGATAGGGGCTTGATTCAGGGTGATTAACCTTGTTTCAAAAAACTCTCATTTTCCCATGAAACGTCTCCCGTTTTCGCGCCACACCCTAGTAGCTGGAATGCTGCTACTCGGCAGTCTGTATCTCTCCGCCGCTCCGAAAGGCACCAAAGGTGTCGAGGAGTTCGATCCGCTGGCCTTTCCAGGCAAAGTCGTCGATGACGTGGTCGTGCCGGTGCCGAGCGAGGTGTTTTCCGTGCTCGACAAGCTGGGCGAGCCGAACTGGCGCCAGGAGCTGCGCAAGCAGGAGCTCCCGTCCACAAGTGACCGCACCCGTCTCTCCCTGCTGTTTGGCTACACCGTGGCGGAAGGCTTTGTGGCGGTCCAAGCGGAGGACAGGGAAGCTGTGAAAGACATTGGCCGTGACGTAATCGCACTCGCCAAGAGCCTCGGTCTCAGCAAATCGGTGCTGCCGCATGCGCAGAGCATTCTGGACGCCGCCGACAAGGGCAACTGGAGTGTCATCCGCAAGGAGTTCGACCAGACGCAAAAGACCGTGCGCGACACCATGGAGCAAATGAAGGACATAGATCTCTCGCAGTGCGTCAGCCTCGGCGGCTGGTTGCGCGGCACAGCCTCCGTCACCTCGGTGGTGAAAAAGAGCTTCAACCCGGACCGCGCCGAACTGCTGAACCAGCCGATGCTGGTGGAGCATTTTGTGAGTTCCATCGCGAAAATGCCCGCAGGCACGCGTGACAATGACGTGGTGAAATCCATTCACAAAGGTCTTGGCAGCGTGCTCAAGCAGATGGAAGGCGCGGTGGATGGCTTCTCAAAGGATGCCGTGTCTGACATTGGCAAAACTTGCGACGGCCTACTGACGGAAATTCTTGCCAAAAAATAAGCGGTGAACGTGATCCCCCCATTCGGAGAACATACGATGATGAAGCGCACTCAGACATGGTTTGGCAAAGCGGCTGCTGCCGCACTGCTGCTGGCGCTCGCCCCTCTCACATTCGCTACGGTGGATGAGGCGCATTCTTTTGCGATGGAGGCCGCCACTCCCTTCGTGGAGAAGGGGTTTATCGTGCGTGAGGACTACTGGAACGGCGAGGTGAAGAGCGGGCAGAAGCTCATGATCACCCACCAGCTTTTCAAGGGCAACGAGTACGCCT
>JBDNIB010000120.1:0-6263 GCA_041688535.1 Prosthecobacter sp. | reverse complement strand
TTCGCTTTCAACTGCTGCTGCGCGCGGCCAAGATCCGCCCGCTGTGTCGTCACATCCAGCAGGTGATGAAAGCAACTACCCTGCCAGGAGATGTCATCGTGACTTGGGATGTCGATCCAGTCTCACTTTTGTGAAGTCTTTCGGAGAGTCAAAGAATCGAAGGGGACGTTGACATGCTGAATCTCACTTCAATAGTCACAGCTTCATGACGACAGTGACACGCACCCTCTGCCTCCGCCTCGGATGCCTTGCCATCCTGGCCTCTTCCCTCGTCGCGTGCTCCAGCGCGGTGGAAGGCCCCGGAGGACGCATCGGGAAGGTGAAATACTACCACCTGATGCCGAACTACGCGCAGCGCTCCCAGGAGCCGCCGATTGTTTTTGAGCGTGAGCATCACCTCTACGGTGCGGTAACGAAGGAGCAGATCATGGACCGCTTCGGTCATTACTACGCGGTGTTTTGGCAGGCGGATGACCGTGCCGGGCCGGTGACAGTGCGGTTCGAATATCAGCAGGCGCTCTCTGGTCTGAGCAAGCGGGTGCAGGAGCAGATCGTCGATGACATCCGCCGCAGCAATGTCTCCAAGTTTCAGGTCACTGGCGGAGAGTACAGCAAAAGCGGTCGGGTGGTGGCATGGCGCGTAAGCGTCCTGCGTGGCAAGGAAGAGCTGGTTAGCCAGCAGTCCGCGCTCTGGAATTAATTCTGCCCCGCATGACCCCTCCCACGCATATTCTCGTTGGCACCGTCGGTCGGGTGTTTTGGATGAGGGTGGACGGCCGCGGCACTTTTCAAAACAGCCTGCAGGCGAAAAAGGTGCTCCAGCGGGTGATTGACAAGGGCATGTCGAACCTGGTCGTCGATCTGGAGCGCTGCCCGATGATGGACTCCACCTTTCTGGGCATGCTGACCGGCACAGCGCTGAATTTGCGCGAGGCAGGCGGCGGCACGCTGAGTGTGTTGAACGCCAACCAGCGCAACCTGCAACTGCTCACCAGTCTGGGCCTGGACCACATCCTGGAGCTGGACCGTGATGGCTGTCTCTGGACCGAAGAGCGTAAGCAGGCAGGCAGTGCCCTAGAGCATTGCGCTGAGGTAAGTGCCGCCTGCAAGGAGGCGCAGACGCAGCATGTGCTCTCGGCACATCAGTCGTTGGCCGAAGTGAGTGATGCCAATGAATGCCGCTTCCACGACGTGATTGAATTTTTGGAAAAAGAGCTGGAGGCAAGCATATCTGCCCCCTCCGCCTGAGGCGCCCGCCTGGATGAGCCAGGAACGCCATTGAACCCAATGACCACTGCTCTTCTCGTCCTGATCGTGCTGCTGCTGGCGGCGGGTCTGGTGATGCTGGCAAACATCGCGCGGCGGCAGAAGCAGGCGTTGACGGCGTTGCAGGCCGAGGAGGAGGCCATCGTGGCCGAGGAACGGCGCATGTTTCATTACCTGCACGATCTCGGCGAGGCCACCTGGCGCGATGACCAGCAGGCGTCCCTCTACCGCCTGATCGTGGAAGGGGCGGTGCGGGTGACGCAAAGCACCGGCGGCGCGTTGTATCTTCTCGACGAAGCCTCCCAGCAGTTGGTTCCCGAGTATTATTCCGATCTCTGCGCCCCGCTCATCGCGGTGCCGGAACGGGTGCGGCAGCAGATGCTGGAGAACCCTTCCACGCTGCTGAGCATGCTGCGCATGCATGCCTTTCCGTCGGGTCAGGGGCTCATGGGCGGCATTTTCACCCTGCAACAGACCGAGTTGCTGGCCGATCTCGGCACCGAGGCCCGGCTGGGACCCGACCATGTCGAGGGACAGCAAAAAATCACCGCCATGATCGGCCCCCTGAGTTTTGGCACCCGTCGGCTCGGTGTGCTGGCCGTTACCGCGCCCACGGCGGACCGCCGCTACAGCCCGAACGACTTCGAGGTCTTCAACTCGCTCATTGAGCAGTCCGCCTTTGCCCTGGCGAATGCCAAATCGCACCAGGAGGCGGCCAAACACCGCCTGGACGAGCAGGAGCTGCAAAACGCCAGCCAGATTCAAAACTTGCTGCTGCCGGAGCGCGAACCCGTGGTGCCGGGTTTCATCGTGGCGGGAAAAAACATCCCGGCGCGCACCCTGAGCGGCGACTATTTTGACTATTTGACGCTGCCGGGGGAACGTTTCGGTGCCGTGATCGCCGACGTGTCTGGCAAGGGTCTCGGCGCCGCCTTGATCAGCGTCATGTGCCGCGCGCTGCTGCGTGCCAAGGCACCAGGAGCCGCCAGCCCTAGCGCGGCGCTGGCCGCCGTGAATCGTCAGATCGCCCCGGACATCCGCGAGGACATGTTCATCACCATGACCTATGTGGTGGCGGAAAAAGACAGCTCGCGCCTGACGCTCGTCCGTGCCGGTCACAATGCCTCGCTGCTCTGGCGCAAGGCCACCGGCAAGGTCGAGGCGCTGCACCCGCCCGGCCTCGGCCTCGGGATCGACAAAGGGGAGGTGTTTGAACGTGTCACCAAGGATTTCAGCTTTGCGATGGAGCCTGGCGACTGCCTGCTGCTTTACACCGACGGTGTGAACGAGGCCATGGACCCCCAGGGCAACGAGTACGGCGAGGAGCGGGTGGAGGAACAGCTCATCAAACATGCCGCGCATGGCCCCAAGGCGGTCATCGGCGGTATCATCCTGGATTTGGAGCACTTTTTGCAGGGGCGGCGCTCGCATGACGACATCACCTTGATTGCACTCCAGAAGACGGCATAGTCGCGGCCCCCCAAAAACCCGCGAATCCTTATGACCGAGCCGAGTCCCGAAACGACCCAGCAACCCCTTCCTGAAGACATTCTCCCTCCCGCCGCTGACGCAACCGCAGTGGCCGACGAGCTTGTCGAAGAAACCGCCCCGCTTGATCCCATGACCGCGCTCGCCCAGGAGGCCGAGCGCTGGAAAGACATGGCCTACCGCAGCCAGGCGGAGTTGGACAACTTCCGCAAACGTTCTGCCCGCGAGGCGCAGGAAACCCGCGCCTATGCCAATGGTGACCTGCTACGCGCCCTGTTCCCCATCCTCGACAATTTCGACATGGGTCTGGAGGCCGCTCGTGCCGAGTCGGAGAAATCCATGATCTTCATGGGCATGAATATGGTGAGCCGCCAGATCGCAGACTTCCTGCGTGAGAGCGGTGTGCAGGAAATCGAAGTCCTGGGCAAAGCCTTTGACCCGAATCTGCACGAAGCTGTGGCCCAGGAGGCCAGCGCTGAAATCGCCGAAGGCATCGTCATCCGCGTCACCCGCCGTGGCTATAAGCTGAAGGACCGCCTCCTGCGGGCTGCCAGCGTCATCGTTTCCAGCGGCCCAGCGCCTGCCACCGAGGCGTAATCCACTTTCCCGACCCTCATGGCTGACAAACGCGATTATTACGAAGTCCTCGGCGTCTCCCGCGACGTTTCCGCCGACGATTTGAAAAAGGCCTACCGCAAGCTCGCGGTGAAATTTCACCCGGACAAAAACCCGGACGACAAAAGCGCCGAAGGCAAATTCAAGGAGGTCGGCGAGGCCTACGACGTCCTCAGCGACGACCAAAAGCGCCCCGCGTATGACCGCTACGGGCACGGTGCCTTTACCGGCGGTATGGGCGGCTCCTCCGCCGGTGGTGGTTTCCATGATCCCTTCGACATCTTCCGCGAAGCGTTCAGTGGCGGTGGCGGCGGCGGCATCTTTGAGCAATTTTTCGGCGGCGGTGGCGGCAGCGGTGGTCGTCGTCGCGACGGCCCGCAGCGTGGCAGCGATCTGCGCTACGGCATGGAAATCTCCCTCGAAGACGCCGCGCACGGCGTGGAACGTGAGATCGAGTATGAGCGCAGCGCCTCGTGTAAAACCTGCTCCGGCTCCGGTTCCACCAGTGGGGGCGGCAAAAAATCCTGTCGTACCTGCGGCGGTGTCGGCCAAGTCATCAGCTCACGCGGCTTTTTCCAGATTCAGCAGGCCTGTCCCGATTGCAGCGGCACTGGCGAGGTGATCAGCGATCCCTGCCGCGCCTGCCACGGCGTTGGCCGCTCCAAAGAACGCACCAAGGTGCGTGTCAAAGTGCCTGCGGGCATCGAGGATGGCTCCCGTCTGCGCTCCAGTGGCAACGGCGACCTCGGCGTGAAAAACGGCCCCGCTGGCGATCTCTACATCGTCGTCCAGGTCAAGGCGCACGAGATCTTCGAGCGGGAAGGCAACGACTTGCATTGCGACATGCCGCTCTCCTTCGCCACTGCTGCCCTCGGTGGTGAGATCACCGTGCCCACGATGGAATCCAAGGCCGCCGTCAAGGTGCCTACAGGCACCCAAAACGGCACCACCTTTCGTCTGCGTGGCAAAGGTATGAAAATCCTCGGCGAAGACCGCCACGGCGACCTCTACGTCCACGTCCAGATCGCCGTGCCCACCAAGCTCAACGCCGAACAGCGCGAGAAGCTCGACGACTTCGCCAAATCCCTCGGCGAGCAGACCTCACCCATGGAAGAAAGCTTTTTAGAGAAGGCGAAAAAATTCTTCCGCTGACCCATCATGACCACCCGCGACCTGCTGACCCTGACGAAATTCCGCCTCAGTGCGCTCGTCATTGTCACGACGTTCGTCGGTTTCTGGCTGCGTGCACCGCAGGGCTTTGATGGCTGGCTGCTGTTTCACACGATCATTGGCAGCACGCTCGCCGCGTTCGGTGCCGCCGTGTTCAATCAGCTCATGGAAATCGAGCCCGACTCGCGTATGCAGCGCACGGCGGACCGTCCGTTGCCCTCGGGCCGCGTGAGTCCCTCCGCCGCGTTCGGCATCGGCTGGCTGCTCAGTGCCATGGCGCTCATTCATCTCACGATTCGGGTGAATCTGGAGGCCGCAGCCCTCACCGCGCTCACGCTAGCGGTGTATTTGTTCATCTACACGCCGCTGAAACGCCAAAGCGCCACCAACACGCTCGTCGGAGCCGTTTCGGGTGCCCTGCCGCCGCTCATTGGCTGGGTCGGGGCCGCCGGGCCGCTGCCTGCTGGTGTCGCACCCCACTTTCGCTGGGAACTCATGTTCGAACCCGGTGCGATCTACCTCTTCCTGCTGCTGTTCCTTTGGCAGCTCCCGCACTTCCTTGCCATCAACTGGATGTATCGCGACGAGTACCGCAAAGGCGGCTTCGTCATGCTGGCGAATGATGATGAGCAGGGTGAGCGCACCTCGCGCCATGCGCTCGCGTATGCCATGAGCACCGTGCTGCTGATGTTCTACCCGGTGTATGCCGGTATCGCGCATGCGTGGTGGTTTTTGCCACCGGCATTGCTGCTCAGCGGCTGGTTGTGCGTGCTCGCTTTGCGCTTCAATCGCCACCCGGAGCGGCCAACCGCGCGCAAGCTTTTCTTCTGCACGCTGATGTACCTCCCGGCCATCCTGCTCGTATCCATCCTCGCCTGGAACCGCGCGTAACCCGCCACCGTCATGAACGAATCTCCCGCCAAACCCAAACTCAGCCCCTGGTCCATCTGGGTGCCGGTCATCATCGCCGCCTTCGGCATCGTGGTCTTTTACAACTACCTCGTCTATCGCGAACGCATTGACAAAATAGACCGCCCGCCGGTGCTCGGCCGGCTCGAAAAAGACCTCGAACTCACCGAGCGCAGCGGCAAGACCGTGCATCTCGCCGATTTGAAGGGCAAGGTGCTTGTCATCTCCTGGGTCTTCACCCGCTGTCCGCGTGGCTGTGCCGCTGTCATCGCCAAACTGACGAAACTGCAGAAGGAATTCGCCGACGAACCCAACCTGCACTTCCTCAGCTTCACGCTCGATGCCGAGGACACACCCGAGATGATGAAAAAATTCGCCACCAGCCTCGGCATTGCCGACGACGCGAACTGGTGGTTCCTCAACGGTGAAAAAAACGCCGTGCGCAAGTTCATGACCAGCCAGGCGCAGTTCCGACCCGTGCAGGACATGCCGGCGGCAGATCGCCTCTCGCCTGATGACAAATACATCCATGATCTCCGCGTCGCCGTCATTGACCACCTCGGGCATGTGCGGGGACTCGCCGACATCTTGAACCCAGACCCCGAGTTCGCGAAATTCTGGGATGAAAAGCTGCGTAAAGACCTGCGCTACCTGCTCAGCGAGCAGAACAAGAGTCCCTACAAGCCTGCTGAGTCGAAATAGCCCATGACCGTCACCGAACTGCCCAAGCTCTACACGCTGTTCAACGCCGCTGCGCTGCTGCACATCATCCTCGGCCTGGCGATGATCAAGATCGGCCAGAAAAAGCCGCACAT
>JBDNIB010000975.1:0-7817 GCA_041688535.1 Prosthecobacter sp. | reverse complement strand
TGGCGGCACCCGGCCCGACATCTTTACTGCGACGAGCACCACCAGCATCTGGAACGAGGACTACACCGCGCGCTACCTGATGACCTCGGTGGCGGGAGTGCATCCTGAAACCGGGGCGGCGGTCAATTACCTGCGGCCGCCCTCGGATGCACCGGGCTCCACCGATTATCTCATCCTGTCCAATCCAGGTATCAACACGACCAACGCCATCTCCCTGGATCCCTGCGTCATTTTGCCAGCGCAGAACCTGATGCTGGTGGGTCTAGCCACGGATGCCATCGGCGTGAATGAGCTGACCGCCCGCCGCGACTCGTTCGCCACCTTGAACTCGGCGCTGACCATCAATTCCCTCAGCTTCGCGGCGGACACGGTTGCCGCCAACGGCAACGGCCGTGGCAACACCGTCAACCTGATCATGACCGGCACCGGCAAAATCACCATCAATTCCGGCATGATCGTCTTCGCCAATACCGGCGTGATGAACATGGCAGGCGCTGCTTCAAACACCGGCATCAACCTCGACATCCGCAGCCACATCCAGGGCGGCACGCTCGATTTCAACGGCGGTGAGGCCATCATCATGGCCGGCAGTTTGTGGGCGCAATATAATAATTCGGGTGCCAACGCCGGTGCCTACAGCAACACCGACACGGACAACAACTCCGTCCGGGTGAACAGCAACATCAGCAACACCGGCGGCCTAGGCCTCACCAAGACCGGCTCCTCGAGCATCTTCCTCGAAAGCGCCAACAGCTACACCGGTGACACGAACATCACCATGGGCCTTTTGTATGCGCGCCACCATCAGGCGCTGGGTCAGAGCACGCGCGTCAATCTCTCCGGCTCGGGCGGCCTGTATCTGGGGTTTGGCAGCAGGATTGAGGGGGTGGATCTCTACATTGGGAAGATCTCCGGCAACAACGTGGTACTCAGCGGCCAGAATGACGGCAGCTACTGGGGTGGCAACATCATCATGGACAACACGGATGCCGCCGGTAGCGCCGGAGCCTATGGGCGCAACTTCACGCCCAACATCCGAGCGGAAAACAGCACCATCTTCACCATCGCTGGCAACATTTATGGCGGTGCCACCCCGGTCTCGGCTGCTTCCGATTCACGCATCTTCAGCACCTACACCGGTGGTGCCGGCATCCTGTCGATCCGCGGCCAGATACGTGATACCGAAACCGGTGCGGTCAGCAGTCCGGTCACGGCGCTCAATCAGCAGAATGTGCTGCGCATGGAGGTCTCTGCCACCAACGACGAGGCCAACGTGCAGCTCTGGCAGCAGTATGACGCGGCGGGCCGCATCATCGTCTCCCGCGGTGTGTTGCGTTATACTGGCACGGGGGATTTTTACACCGCTGCCGCTGCTGCTGCCCAGAATCCGACCAATCCGATGTCCGGCTTCCAGCTTGGCGGGCGCTCTTTGATCAGCACCTCCCATGGCATCGGCGCGCACAATGTGGCCTTCCTGCTAGCGAATGCGGGCAGCACCTTCAATCTGGCCAGTTGGTATGTCGGGGTGGACATCACCGATCCCAGCAACAGCAATGGCAACGGCAGCTACGGTCTTGGCAACACCACGGGCAATGCCACCATCGGGGGTGAGAACATCACCGGCACCGTGACCTTCGGTACCGGCACGGGGAGCATCTTCTTTACCCAGAACCCCAATGGCACCGCTTATGATCGTGACCTGAGCTTGCTCGCATCGCGTAACGGCACGGTGGACATGATGGTCAACTTCCTCGACGGCGGCAACAAGGTGAACTCCTCCATCACCAAGATCGGTGCCGGCACGGTGAACCTGCTGGGTTCCAGCGCCGGCGCCAGCACCGTGGAAGGCGTCAACGTTCTGGGCGGTCTGCTTGCGCTCTCCAATTATGGAGCGAACGCTAACAGCCGCGTCGGCAACGGTGCCTATCTCACCCTGGGCGGTGGTGTCCTCGCCCTGGACGGGTCCGCAGGCACACCGGTGGAAAATTTCGGTCTGTTCAAGGTGAATGCCGGCGGCTCCGGCATCGCCGCCGTCGGCGCGGCCACGCTGAACATCAGTTCCGGCAGCATCACCCGCGCCAGCGGCGGGGCGGTGCATTTCCAGTCGATCCTCGGCGGTGCGATCAATCTGAACGGGCTCGCGGCCAGCACCCGCCTCGGCTCCTACGCCACCTTTGGCTCCAGTGTGACCAACAACGTGACGGCCAGCGCGTGGGCGATGACGAATGGCGCGAAGCAGGTGGCGGGCTACACGCACTCCGGCGGTGAGGTGGACACTTTCGGCGTGGGCCTGCACACGGACATTCAAACGTCCCAGGTGCTCGCTGGAGCCACGGCGACCGCCTCGGTGCGGTTCGACGTGACGGCGGCCGATCTCACCGGTGCGGGCAACACGTTGACCCTCAGCGATGGCGGCATCCTCATCACCAGCGCGCATGCGGGCGGCACCGTGATCGGCGCTGGCGTGGGTCTCACCACCGCCGCCTCCGGCACCAACCTGATCATTCACAACTTCGCCACTGGGGACGTGACCCTGGCAGGCGACATCAGCGGCAGCCAGCTCACGCAGTTCAATGGCACGGGCACCACCATTCTCACCGGGACCAATACCAACAGCGGGCAGGTTTACCTCACTGGGGGGGAAACGCTCGTCGTGGATGACTGGGCCAAGCTGGGCGGGAGCAGTGCCGCAGACGCCCTCTACATGAACAATGGCTACCTGCGCTACACCGGTTTGGCAGATTCCACCGTGGACACGCGTGGCATCCAGTTGGGCAGCGGCAATGGCCGGTTCCAGGTGGCCGCAGCAACGGGTCGCCTCATCTACAAAGGCACCATCAGCGGTGAGGACAACATCATCGCCAGCTACGGCACGAACAGCCCCTTCGGAGGCGGCCTGACCTTCCTCGGCTCCAGCAGCGCCAGCGGCGGTATCATTCAGTTCGGCGACCGCACGGCCCTCGTCAGTGTGCAGGATCTCGCGGGTATCAGCAACACCTACTCCGGCCTCACCGTCATCGGTGACGGCACCAACGCCGTCACCGTGGACATCCAGGGCATGGTCAATGACAACGGGCAGATCTCACCGTTCGGCAAGACCTTTGGCTGGACGGACGGCACCGTGGTGAAGAACAACGCTACACTGGAATTCTCCCCCGCGCGCGGTGACAGCGCCCGCGATAACCAGGTCCGTGTGCGGGAGTGGTTCCAGTGGGGCGAGACTGCCGGGGACAATGTCACCCTCAAGCTCACCACCCAGCGTGAATTGTCCCTGGACGGCTTCCACGAGGTCGTGGGCAACCTGTTCATTGAAGTGCAGAATGCCAACTACGGTGGCAATGTCGGCACGGGCAATGGCACCCTCTACTTCGGCCTGAACGAAGGCGGCCTGTATGGCTCCGGCAACATCACCATCAATGGCGATGGCAACGTGCAGTTCCGCTCCTCGATGCCCAACTGGACGGGTGATCTCGACCTGCAGGATGGGAATCTCCAGATCTACGGCCTCGGCAACAAACTCGGCGGCGGCACCAGCCCGATGATGATGGGCCTCAACGGTGAAACCGGCCAGGTGCGCCTCATGCTTCTCTCTGAAAACGGCAGCAATGATCCCACCATCGCTTACAACTCTGGAGCCACTGATCACAATGTGTTCCGTGACATCACCGTGCGCAACACCTCCCAGGACGTGCGTCTTGCCGCCGGCTACTTTGCCTTGAGCGGCAAGATCAACTGGCAGGGCCACATCCAGCTCGGTGACGGCGGTCCGGGATCGAATCCCACGGTGCGCCTCTACTACGAAGACAATCTGGCGCTCGATGCCTCGCTCTATGCGATGAATCAGGAGATCGTGCAGGAGTTCTCCGGCGGCTTCAGCGGCACCGGTAATCTGCTCATCGACAACAACGTCACTGGTGCGGCCACCAATCTGGCGGACGGCATCTGGCTCTTCTCAGCGGACAACACGGCCTGGACCGGCAGTTTGACCATCGGCAGCAGCACCTCCACCGCACTCGATCCGAACGACACGCAGATCGTCCGTCTCGGCCACGTCAACGCTTTGAACAACAACGTGGTGACCTTCCGCAACAAAGGGTATCTCCAACTCGGCGGCATCAACAAGACCTTCACGCAGAACTTCACCTTCACGGGTGGTGTCGGCCTGCACACCTCGGCTGCCATTCAGAACGCTGCGGGCACAGCCGCTACCATCACCTTCGATTCTGGCACGCAGACCGGACCCAACTATCAGGATGTCGGTGTGGGCTTGGTGGATGGTTCCGGCCCCGTCATTCTTGGCGGCGGCAGCGCGGCCTTGAATGTCGTCAAAATCGGCAGCGGTGACACGGTTTTTGGTGCCTCCACCGGCGGTGACGCTGTGGTGGACGCTTTCAGCAATTACACCGGCACCACCACGGTGCAGGCGGGCACGCTGTATGCTGGCTCGAACAATTCCTTCTCCCCTTACTCGCGTTTCATCGTGAACAGTGGTGCCTTCCTGAGCTCCTACTGGAATGCGGCGTCCACGGGTTGGAATGTCACCATCGGCTCGCTCTCGGGTGCTGCTGGCGCGACGGTGAACATCGAAAACTCCGTCTTCAATGTCGGTGGGGATGGCACCAGTGACGCCAACTTCGCGGGCGTGGTCAGCGGTGTGGACGGCAAATTCATCAAAGTGGGGGCGGGTGCGCAGCAGTTGTCCGGCGTGAACACTTTCACGGGTGATGTCGGCGTGATCCAAGGTACCCTCATCGGCGGCAGCAACAGCGCCTTCGGCGATGCCGCTAATGTCATCGGCCTTGGTGGCATCGCGTTTGTTGCCCCAGGGTTGCTTGACGCCAGGGTCGAACTGCTGCTGGACGGCACCGCCTCAGCGGTCGTCAATGCGGCTGCCATGAACAGCGTGGACGGTAATGACCAGGGCATCACCGTGATCGGCACCCGCGCGGCCTCGGGCACCTACGGCTTCACCAGCACCGGCACGGTGGATCTCTATCAGGACATCTCCACGAATGTCTTCTTCGAGGCGGCAGGCACCTCGGTCTTCCAGTTCGGTGGTGCGGTGCAGGACGCTAGCTCTGGCGTCACGCCGCTGGTCAAGATCGGCACCGGCACGGTCGAGCTGCTGGCCGTGAACAGCTATGGCGGTGGTGGCAGCGCCACGGTGGTCCGCCACGGCACCTTGAGTGTCTTTAATGACCTAGCGCTGGCCACTTCGGTGGTGCAGCTGGGGGACACCCGCCGTGCGCTCGCCACCGCTGCTGATCTCGCGACCACCCGTGCGCTCATCACGGCGGGCCTCGGCAGCTTTGACGCAGCCAGTGATGGCGCTGGTGGCGCGGGCAACGGTGCCTTCCTCAATGTGAAGGCTGAGATCGACGGCGTGGCGCTCACGGCTGCCGACATCGGCAAACGCATCCTGGTGAAGGATGAGGGCAACGATCCTGAACGCAATGGCGTGTATGTGGTGGTGAGCGTGGATGCCTCCTGCAGCCACATGAACATAGTGCGTGCCGGTGACTTCGATGAAACGACCGAAATGCTCTACGGCACCAGTGTCGCCGTCACCAGTGGCACCACGCAGTCCGGCAGCCAATTTTTCATGGCCTCCGCAGACGTGACCATCGTGAATGGCATAGATGATGGCAACGGGAACACCGAAGACCCGGTGCATTGGCTGGCGGAAGTGGTGAACCCGAATGTGGCCCTGCTGGCCGGTGCCTCTGCCCTGACAATCGCCAACGACATCAATGTGCTCGATACCAACGGCACGGGCAGCACCATCCTCGGCGGCTCGTACACCACCGGCACCACGGAGTTCTCTGGTGCCGTGACCCTGCGTAACAGCACGCTGCCAGGAGTGGACAACGTCCGCGAACTGACCTTCACCTCCGCGTCTAACGATGCGGGTGGCGGAGTATTGGTTACGGGCGCAGTGACTGAGGAAGCCGGGACGACCTTGAGCGTGAACAAGCAGGGAGCAGGCACCGTGACGCTCGCCAGCACCACCGATTACAGCGGCAAGACGACGGTCTCTCAAGGCACACTGGCGCTTACGGGCACCGCCGACATCAGTGGCACGAGCTGGCTTGAAGTCGCCGATGGAGCCACCTTGGATTACTCTGCGGCGACAATGAACAACCACACCTTTGACGGACCGGTGAATGGCTCCGGCACCGTGGTCACCGGTGCGGGCGGCAGCTTGATCATCGGCACTGCCACCGGCGCGGGTGTTCTTCGCCCAGGCATGTCCTCCGACCCGGCCAACATCAGCACCGCCGGGGACGGCATCGGCGCGCTCATGGTCACTGGCAATGTGGTGCTCACTGGTCATGCCACCGGAGTGGAGCGTCTCACGCTACAAATGGGTGCCACTGGCGGTGCAGATTACAATGACGCCGCGAACTTCACCGCGCAGCTTGGGGCGGGGACTTTCGCCACCTACCTCAACTCGCAGGCCAACTTCTATGACACGCAGACCGGCGGCAATCATGACCGTGTGGTGGCCTCTGGCTCTTTCACCCTCAACAGCGGCGGGCACGTCAGCTTCACCAACAATGGCGGCACCGATTACCAGCCGGTGTTCGGGGATGTGTTCAATTTGCTGGACTGGTCGTCGGTCACCGCGACTGGTTTTAATGTCGGCAACAGCGGCTCATACCGCACCAGCGGCCTCCTCGGGGATCTGGCGCTGCCGGACCTGAGTCCTGCGGGGCTGCTCTATGACACCAGCCTGTTCACCAGCAACGGCATCGTGGTGGTGGTGCCCGAGCCCGGCCGTGCGGCCCTGCTGCTGCTCGGCTGCGTCAGCCTTCTGCTGCGCCGCCGTCGGATGCGTTGAGCCAATGCTGGCGCATGGGTCAGCACAGAGATGCATGCACATGGTACCAGCGGTCATCACTGGCTAAAAAAGGCAGTCCACGGCGCAGACAGAGGTGCCTTTGTGCCAAGACAACGCGGAATTGCTCATCGCGGAGCCTTCGTTCTTGCCGATTGGTCAAACCGGCCAGGCTGATGCAGGTACATTCGATCCCCCTGGGGGAATGCGTGAAAATAAGCAAAAAATTCACTCCGAAGTCAGGCGGAGGTGCCTCAGTTTGTATGCTGGAACCGCATTCATATGCCAGCCGCAGACCGATAGGCAAAAACAGTTATGTCGGGCAAAATAAGGGCAGACAAGAGAACTGCATCAGCAGTCGCTCTTAGCTCAACCAGCCAACGCCATGAATACATTATCCATACAAAGTATGCGCCTGCTCAAGACCCGCCGCCGTCGCCGTGCGGTGGCGCTCATCACGGTGCTCAGTGTGCTGGCTCTGACCTTGGTGCTGCTCACGGCATTGCTCAGCGCCACACGTGTTGAGTATAATTCTACCGCCGCCCAGGTCGAAGGTGCGAAGGCGCGCATGCACGCCGATTCAGTCATCAATCTGGCGGTCAGTCAGTTGCAGCGCGCAGCACATCAGGACACTGCCAATTCGGGCGTCGAAATTTGGACCTCACAGCCGGGCATGGTTCGTCAGTATGCGCAGGACGGTACTCTGTTGCGTGGTCTCAAACTCTACTCCGACAGCAAAATGGTCGCGACGACCGAGGCAGAGATCGCCGCCGACACTCCGCCTGCGGACTGGGACACGCGCCCCGCGCAATATACGGATCTCAATGAGCCGGTGGTGCGCCTGAACACTGCTGATCCCGCTGGCAAGCCCCGGATGTACTTCCCCGTCATTGACCCGCGGGCGTATTCGACGACTCCTACCCGCTCCGTCGAGGGCTTCTCCTATTCCCAGTATGCGAATGGCGTTTCCGGCGCGGCG
>JBDNIB010000974.1:0-6169 GCA_041688535.1 Prosthecobacter sp. | reverse complement strand
CGATCTCGCAGGCATGCTCACCATCAAACCACACCCGCTGGATCAGATTTCTCTGCGACGACTTTTCCAGCCACTGCTCCCATGCCTGGCGCAGCGGGGCGCGGCGCTCAATGCGCCAGAAAGTGACCGGCAGCGGCTGCTGTCCCGCCATGCTTTCCAGCGCCTGCTGCACCCCGGTGGCGGCCGGGTCGGAGAAACTCAGTAGCAGGGAGTTCTCCACCACGCGTGCCGAACTCAAATGCCATTCAGCCCAGCGGTTGGTCTCGCCAATCTGCGCCTGCAATGCCTCCTGTGCCAACGCCGCCGTTTCCTCATCACCGAACCAGCAGGTGACCTCCTGCGTCCAGTTCCACAGCTCTGCCAATGCTGGCTGCAGCGTGCCGTCCGCGCCAGTGCGGAGGAGTGGCGCATGCACCAGCTCCATGATCTCGCGCTCGGCCTCCGTGGCCGGCAGGAAGGGATTCAGCGCCGGCACCTCCTGCGGCAGCATCACCACGATGCCATCCCCCGGCTCCATGCGGCTGCGCCGCGTCTCCTGTGCCGCCCACCACGCCAGCGCCACGATAAGCAGCGGAAAGCCGAAGATGAGCGAGCGGGCGAGGATCATGCGCACGGAAGGCTAAAGCCTGCGCCGCATGGCGGCAAGACGCGAGGGGAGATTCACCATGCAACTATATATTTTCCCGGCTTTTTAGCGAGGTCCGCATATTGCTGTACACAGACGATCCAATTTATGCGCAAATCCGTGACAAGCTGAATGGCACACAGGGCACTTCTGCTGCCGCTTTGTTAAGTGTCTTGTCAGGCGCAATTGGCGCAAAGTTGGGGTTTGCAGCCGCATTAACAGTTCCTTTTATCGCAGCGATCTTCGCAGCAATATCAAAAATGACCGTGAATGCATGGTGTGGGAGTCTGCCAGAATGTTCCACTTCAACTCTTCCAGAAGTTACGAATTTGGTGATTGATGCACTTTCAATACCAGCGGTTGAAAACAAGAGCTGAAAAGTCGTTGCCCAACGACGCTTATAAAGCTCGGTGCTTTCCTTGGTTTAACATATTTCTCCTTTTATGCATTACCCATCTCCGGCAACGCCCCCCTAAACACGATGAAGTTCGGCCGGCCCTGATAATCGGTGTAAGTCGCACCAAGCGGGACGCGCATGTGGTGGTAGATGGTGGCGGCGAGGACGCCGGGAGGTGACGGAGCGCTCGTCGATCTGACCACCTCTTTATCGCCGCCTTGGAGAGGTCAAGATGGAAACCCTCGCCTTCAATGCAGGTGTTCGACACCTTGAGAACGGAGTCGATTTGCTCCACCCCCTGCGCAGCCTTGACGAGCTGCCTTTGCACCTCTTATGGCAAAGAGACCAGATCCCCATCGCCAAAATAGCAGAGCGCCTTCAACGTCGGGGCAGGAGCGAATTCAGGATAGAGAGAGCGTGCCGCGCCGAGCATGGTGGGAATGGTGATGCCCTGCCGCATCAAGCGCGCGATGTCGAGATAGTCCTTCTGCTCGGCCCGGACCTGCACGACTTTCACTTTCTGCGCCGCCAGATCGAGCAGCGATGAGGTCTTCATGCCGTGCCCCGTTGCAGGCGTAGGCGAATCGACACGACCAAAGGTCAGACCGCCAAAGAAAGAGACTTTCACCGGACCGCCACGATCCACCACGAAGGTGGCGGTGTTCGGCGCAGCCTGCACCAGCATAGCATGCGCCAGCCAACCAAAGCTGTCACGCAGTGAGTCCGCATCAAGAGGCTGGCTGCTGAAAAAGTCAAAATCCACCGACTGCCTCCCGCCAAGACGCAAGGCGATGGCCGTACCACCATACAAAACCAAGTGTGGCGGCAGGCCGGACAGCTCAGGCCACAGCGCAAGCTGCGGGGGTGGGAGAACCTCCAGATGTGGCTGGTATGCCTCGCTCATGCAAGATAACGCACTGGTGGTGGAGCTTCAGGCAGTCCGAGACGACCACGCCAGTAAATCCACGAGCGCAAATCGAGCACGCCTAGCGATGCTGCTTCGAGCGCGTGCCGAAACGCCTCACGGCCGTGCTGAGCCAGCATCGTGCTCCAATCCTCCCATGTGCCCCACAGCATGACCCGGCAGAGAAAATCGTCGGGCTTGGACAACGTCTCAGCAGGCTCCTTCCACCACGCCACACGGCGGGCGATTTACTCAGCTGTTGTCGATGCGGGACTCATAACCTGACTTTACAAAAGATGGCGCAGGTTTCCACTGCTCATGCGCATTCTTTGCGCTCGCGGGCCGGGTTTTCATGTGCTTTTTCAATCGCCCATGCCAGCCACCGCCACGATCACGAACATCTCCTGCTACCAATTCGCTGAACTTGCCGAATTGAAGGACCTGCGCGCACGACTGCTAGAGCTGTGCAAAGCCTGGGGGCTGAAGGGGACGATTTTGCTGAGCACGGAAGGCATCAACCTGTTCGTGGCGGGCCTGCGCGAGAAGGTGGATGCGCTGGTGGATAAATTGCGTGGCATTCCGGGGCTGGCGGGCTTGAAGCCGAAATACAGCGAAAGCGCGGATCAGCCGTTTCGGCGCATGCTGGTGCGCATCAAGAAAGAGATCATCGCCTTTGGTGTCGAGGGCATTGAGCCGGCGAAGCACACCTCGCCACGGCTAGATCCGAAGATTTTGAAACAGTGGCTCGATGAAGGGCGTCCGATCATTCTGTATGACACGCGCAACGACTACGAGGTGAAGCTTGGCACCTTCAAAGGAGCGGTGGTGGCCGGGATCGACTCGTTTCGTGATTTCCCTGCGGCGGTGGCGAAACTGCCGCCGGCGATGAAGCAGGCGGAGATCGTGTCCTTCTGCACCGGCGGCATCCGCTGCGAGAAGGCCACGCCGTTCATGGAACGCGAGGGTTTTGAGCAGGTCTGGCAGCTTGATGGCGGCATTTTGAAGTATTTTGAGGAATGCGGCAACGCGCATTACGAAGGCGAGTGCTTTGTGTTCGATCAACGTGTCGGCGTGGACCCCGGCCTGCATGAGACCGCCTCCTCGCAGTGCTTCGTGTGTCAGACACCGCTCACGGCGGAGGAGCAGGCCGATCCGCGTTATGTGGAGCATGTGTCCTGTCCGTATTGCTTCAAAACAAGCGAGGAGCAGCAACGCGAAAACATCGAACAACGTCACCTTGCGATCAGCCAGGCCGTGACACCGCTGCCGGGCAGCATGCCGTATGATCAAACGCGCCCACTCAATGTGCCTGAAGCATGCGATCACGGCACGATCCTCGACTGTCTCTGTCATGTGATGCCGCACATTCCGCGTGAGCAATGGCTCGCGGTGTGCGAGGCAGGACGCATCGTCACCGACGACCGTGTGATCGTGCCTGCAAATCAGATCGTGCGTGCTGGCGAACGCTATCTGCATCTGAAACCCGCACAGCGTGAGCCGGACGTGAACGCGGGCATCCGCGTGTTGTTTGAAGACGGGGCGATCATCGTGCTGAACAAGCCCGCGCCGCTGCCAGTGCATGTCGGCGGTCGGTTCAACCGCAACACGCTGCAATTCATCCTCAACGAGGTCTGGCATCCGCTGAAGCCGCGCAGCGTGCATCGTCTGGATGCCAACACGACCGGTGTGACCGTGCTGTGCAAGACGCGGCACTTCGCCAGCCTCGTGCAGCCGCAGTTTGAGCGTGGCGAGGTCGGGAAAGTCTATCTCGCCCGCGTGCAGAAACATCCACCGCAAGATGAGTTCGTCTGTGATGCGCCCGTAAGCGCCGAGGCGGGCAAACTAGGCGGTCGAAACGTGGATGAAGACGGATTGGAAGCTAAAACCGAGTTCCGCGTGCTGCGTCGCGATGCCGACAGCACCGCTTTGCTCGAAGCCCGCCCGCTGACGGGCCGCACGAACCAAATCCGCATCCATCTCTGGCATCTCGGCTTCCCGATTGTCGGTGATGCCACCTATCTGGCCGATGGCGAGGTCGGTGAGACGCAGACGCTGGCTGTGGGCGATCCACCGCTCTGTCTGCATGCCCTGCGCATCGCGTTCACACATCCTTTGACGAAGGAACGCGTGACGTTTGAAGCGGAGCGGCCAGAATGGGCGGCATGAGGAACCACGACCTGACCGACCCAGCGTACCGCGACAAACTGCGCAAGCTCTACCGCGACACGCTGCTGCATGACGTGATGCCGTTCTGGATGAAGCACGGCATGGATCGTAAACATGACGGCATCATCACCGCGCTGGACCGTGATGGTTCCATTCTGGACACGGACAAGAGCATCTGGTTTCAAGGCCGCGCGGCATGGACGTTTGCGACGCTCTACAACACGGTGGAGAAACGCAGCGACTGGATCGAGGCAGCGGGCTCATGCCTGGCATTTTTGGAAAAGCATGGCTATGCGACGGATGGGAAGCTATTTTTCACGGTAACGCGCGAGGGCAAGCCGCTGCGTATGCGGCGCTATGTGTTCAGCGAGGCTTTCTCCGCGATCGCGCACGCGGCGTATGCGAAGGCGACGGGCGATGAGAGCTACGCAGCGCGGGCGCGGCAGGATTTTGCGACGTATTTGAAGCACTCCTTCGAAAAGGGTCTGATGCAGCCGAAGATCGAACCAAACACGCGGCCGATGATGGGCATCGGCGCGCTCATGATTGGCATCGTGACAGCGCAGGAGCTGCGCGTGAACCTCGGCGACGAACCAATCGCCGGCCACACTTACACAGAATGGGTGGACCGCTTCATTCTGGAGATTCAGCAGTTCTTTTTCAAACCGGACCTGGCGGTGCTGATGGAGATCGTCGCGCCGGACGGATCGATCATCGACCATTTCGACGGTCGCATGTTGAACCCCGGTCATGCGCTGGAGTGCGCGTGGTTCATCCTGCATGAGGGTCGGCTACGCGGCGAGCAGAGCTACATCAAGCTCGGCCTGGAAATCCTCGACGGCATGTGGCAGCGCGGCTGGGATGCGGAGATGGGCGGCCTGTTCCACTTCCGCGATGTGTTTAACAAACCGGTGCAGGAATACTGGCACGATATGAAATTCTGGTGGCCGCACAACGAGGCGATCATCGCCACGCAACTGGCTTGGCACATCACCGGCGACGCCAAATACGCGCAGTGGCATCAGCAGGTGCATGACTGGAGCTTCAAGCATTTCCCGGACCCGGCACATGGCGAATGGTTCGGCTACCTGCATCGCGATGGCACGCCGTCCGTCACGCTGAAGGGCAACCTGTGGAAGGGGCCGTTCCACCTGCCGCGCATGCTGTGGTATTGCGGTCAGTTGCTGGAAAACGAAGGCACAACTGCACAAACTTCGTGACGAAAGCCTGAGCGCGGGCTTGAGCCTCTGCCAAGCGCCCGCTAACTTCCACACCACCATGGCCATCTCTCTCGACGACATCCTCCAAGCCGCTGAAGATCATCAGGCGAGCGACATCTTCCTCCAGGAGGGCGAGGTGCCGCGCATGAAGATCAACGAACAGCTCATGATCTTCGGCGACGAGCCGCTGCTGCTGCCACAAATGGTGGGCCTGTGGCAAGCCTGCGGCGGGGACACGCTCACTGACATGGATCGTGACTCTGGCATGATCTCGCGCCCCCACATTCGCTTTCGAGTGAATCTGCACAAGGTGCTGGGCCGCATGGCCGCCGTGCTGCGTCGCATCCGCACGGATATGCCGTCCTTGAGCACCCTGGGCGCACCCGAGGAACTGCTCACCCGCTGGGGCCGACATGAGCATGGCATGGTGCTGGTAACCGGCTCGACGGGACAGGGGAAGTCGACCACCTTGGCCGGTCTGCTACACTGGATGAATACCAACGTGGCACGGCATATTGTGACGGTGGAGGATCCAGTGGAGTACATTTTCACCAACAACCGCTGCCTGTTCACCCAACGCGAGGTGGGACGCGATACGCCCAGCTTCCCCCGTGGTCTGCGCGCGGCGATGCGCCAGGCACCGGATGTGATCTACGTGGGAGAAATTCGCGACCATGACACCGCCTTCACTGCGCTACAGGCCTGCGAAACGGGGCATCTGGTGATCGCCTCCATGCATTCCGCCACCGTGGCCGATACGATGGAACGCTTCGTGAATCTATTCCCCGCCGACCAGGTAAACATCGGTCTGCATCTGCTTTCACATCAGTTGATCGGCGTGCTGTGCCAAAAACTTG
>JBDNIB010000973.1:0-1759 GCA_041688535.1 Prosthecobacter sp. | reverse complement strand
TGTCGCCGTCGATGGCTCTGCCGATCTCGTTCTGACCGTGACTGGCGGTGAGTTTCCACGCCGCGCGATTGGTCAGCGGCTGCGGGTAGAGCGAATGCAGTTCTTCGATGGTCCAGGGTGTGATGCGCTTGGAGAGTTCTTGGCGTAGCGCGGCCACCTGTTTTTTCTCGACGAGCTTGCCGTTGTTGCCGAAGGCCTTGCGGATGTAGCTCGTCACGTCGGCGATCCATTGGTCATCATTGGTCGCCATGGGCACCATTTGCGCTTCGTAGGTCTTGCCGTTGATGGGGCCGGTGAGGCCGTTCATCATCACACGCACGATGGCATCGCCCTGCACGGCGGTTTTGGATCCGGCGAGCGGCGGCGCAAGGGTGGCACCTTCGCGACCGGCGATGGGCATGCCGCTGCCATCGAAGCCGTGGCAGGCGAAGCAGAGCGAGCGGAAGATCTCCTGACCGCGTTCGAGCTGCTTCTTTTCGTCCTTGGAAAAGCTGCCGCTAATTTTCGGCGCTTCGACGAGCAACTGCGCCCCGATTTCCTTCACGCCGAGACTGGGCGATGTCATGAGCGTCATCTGCGCGTCGAGTTTCCAGTTCGGCCAGTTGAAGTGACGGCTGGTGTAAAGCGTCTGGAGAACGACGGTCGGGTCTTTGTCGGCCTTGAGCGCCTGGATGTCTGCGATCAAGGCGGTGTCGCCTTTCTTGAGCAGCGATTCGGCCACGCGGATGGCGTTCGCGCGGAGCTGCGGATGCGCGTCCTTCATCGCGGTACGGATGATGTCGGGCGTGATCGCGTCGAGGCCTTCGAGCGTCCACAGCGCATGAAGGCGTGCGAAGTGGTTGTCGTTCTTCGCCGCCATTTCAATGAGCGCGGGCACCATGGACTTGTCGCCTTTCACAATGAGCATGCGCTGCGCGGTGTCGCGCCAGAAGCCGTTCGGATGCGCAAGATGCGCGACGAGTTGTGCGGGCGTCTCGCCGATCATCTTCGGCTGCGGGCCAGGTTTGAAATCCTTGTGAACAAGACGCCACACGCGGCCGTGGCCGGTGACGTGCTGCATGCCGGTGGGCTCAATGGCGCTGCGCAAGTAGCTGCCGGGTTTGACCCAATTGCCTTCCTGAATGATGCCGCGATATGCATCGACGATGTAGAGGCAGCCGTCCGGGCCGGTGGTCATGTTCAGGGGGCGGAAATTCGGGTCCGTGCTGCGAATGAACTCGGTCATCTGCGCCTCATACGGATTCGCGACGGTGGTGATGCCATCTTTGACTTCAACGGTCGCACGACGAATCAATCGACCGACCGGCTCAGGCAAAAACACGTTGCCGTAGAGCTCCGGCGGCAGGCGATCACCGCGATAGATGGTCTGACCGGCGCATCCGGTGAAATGATTCAGCGTTTTGTCCTCGGGACGAAAGCGATTGGCGCCGCCCTGCACATCTGCGAGTCCGACCAGCGGCCACACGGTGTCGAAGAGGTCGCTCTTCTGCTGCTTCACATTGATCGCGGCGTAGAGAATCGGTGCCTGATAATTCCAGATGCCTTTTTCGCCGCTGGCATTGCTCCACCACATCTTGCCGTAATCATCCTGCGCCAAGCCCCACTGGCCGCCATTGGGCGCGGTGTTTTCCTTCAGCGGCGCGTCCTTGCCATTCCAGCGCAGACGATAGCCGTTGTAGGTGGTGTAAATCCAGTTGTCGAGGCCCCACACGAGGCCGCTGGGCTGGTGCTCCATGTTGCCACCGCGCGGGCCGCCGAC
>JBDNIB010000972.1:0-5379 GCA_041688535.1 Prosthecobacter sp. | reverse complement strand
TGTGTCGGTTGGAAGTCGGCGGCATAGGTGCCGGGCGCATCCTGGCGCAGCGCCAGCTTTTGCACGGCCTTCATCGGTGCGCCGAGCGCATCCGCAGCCACATGAAACACCTCGGCTTCGACGACGGCGTTGTTCGCGCGCGTGCCGGCATCGGCCAGCAGATCCACGCTGATGTGCGCGTCATCGCCTGCCATGCGTGCGGACAAGTCCATCAGCCGTCCTTGCGGCGCACGGGCGGTTTCACGCAGCACCTGCGACCAAAAGCGGCCGAAATCGTTCCAGCGCGTGATCCACAGCGAGGCCCAGCGGCTTTTTGCGTCGGACGTGAAGGCCGTGGCCTTGCCGAGGCCAAAGCGCCAGTGCGCGAGCAGCGGATCGCCGGTCTCAGTGACGAGCGGCACCTGCGCGGAGGTGCGGCGGGTGGTTTTCACATAACCAAGCAGTGTGGGCGAGTCCCACTTCTCAAATCCGGCCAGAATGGGCTGCTTTTCCTTCAGCTCAGGAATGAACGGTTCCTCGCGGATCATGCGGCCGGTGTGCATCAGCGTGTCCTGCGTGAAAATGCGGGTGATGCCGCTGGCATCCATCGTGGAGTAGCCCTGCCCACCGCCGCTGGAGGCGATCGCCTGCAGCAGCGCCACATGCGAGCCTTCGCCGATGGCGACGGTGGAAATGGTCATGCCTTCGCCCCGGCACTGCGTGGCGAGCTGTTCGTAGCCGGCGCCGGCGGTCTGGCCGTCGGTCAGGATGATCATGTGCTTCACGCGGGCCTTCGTGCGCAGCAGGGCCTCGCGGGCCAGTTGAAAGGCGGGCTGCAAATTCGTGCCGCCGCCGGAGGCCACGGCGGCGATTTGGCCGGACACCGCATTCGTCGAAGTCAGGCGCGTCATCGGTGCGACGACATGCGCTTCGGAATCAAACGCCCACACGCCGAGCGAATCGTTGTGTCCCAGCACTTCGGCGGTCGCAATCGCGGCGCTCTTGGCCATTTCGAGTTTCTCACCGGCCATCGAGCCGGAGCGGTCCATCACGATGGCAACGGCGGCACTCTGCTTTTCCTCCTCATCGGGTGCTTTGAGCCGCACGGGCAGCACTTCCTCAATCGGCGTGCGATAATAACCACCCACGCCGAACGATCCCGGCCCGCCGAGCATGATCAAACCGCCGCCGAGTTTATCGACGTAATCGCGTAGCGCGTTCATGAGCGGCTCGCCGAGTTGATGCGCTGGCACATCGGAGAGAATGACGCCGTCGTAACCGCCGAGTTGCTCAAACGTGATCGCAAGATTACCCGGCTGGCGCAGATCGAGTTCGATGCCTTCCTTTTCCATCGCCTGGATCAGGTAGCGGCCTTCGGAGGCATCGGACTCGATGTAGAGCAGCCGCAAACGACCGCGCACATCGACGATGGCGAGCGCGCTGTCGTTTCCTGGCAACGTGTCCCCCGCGATGCCTTCGAGCACGGCACGATACTGAAACGTATTTCGTGTCGAAGGCGTGCGATTGAAGGTGACCTCCTGCGCAGTGCCGGGTTTGAGCGTGACACTGCGCTTTTCGACCTCAATGCCATTTTCGTAGAGCTTCAGTGTGCCGCTGCTCTCGATGGTGCTCTCAAACACGGCCTTCAGGCTCAAGCTCGCGCCCTCAAACAGGCGGGTGCGATTCGGTGTGAGCGCGATCATGCGCGCATCGGGCCGGCGTGGTCCGGAAACTGGCAGCGCGTGCAGTTGGATGCCAGAGACGGCTGCCTCGCGTGCGGCGGTGAGCAAACTGCCGCGTGTTTCGTGGCCATCGCCGATGATGAGGATGTTGCGGCTCACTCCTGGTGGGAACATGGCCTCCGCATATTCCAGCGCGGCGGCATAGTGGCTGTCACCGCCGTTTTTTTTCTGCCAGTCCACCTGCATGGCTGGTGTGCTGCCTTCGGGCAGGAGTTCAGGCTGTGAACCGAGTTGTACGATAAACGAATCAATCCCGCTGCCGAGCGCTGAGCGCACACGGGCTGCTTCGGCGAGTGATTTCGTCAATCCTTCCTCGCCCATGCTCTGACTGGCATCCACGATGATGCCCAGCGCCTTGCGCCCCGTTTGCGTCACCCGTGCTGGCCCGGCGAGTGCGGCTAGTGCCAGCATCACGCCAATAGCGCGCGTGACGAGCAGCAGGCGCTTGCGCAGGCCCGACATGGGATGCGATGAACGCGATTCGATCCACAGCAGCAGTGCGACTGCGGGCAGGATGAGCAGAAGGAGTTTTGGTGATTCCCAGTCCAAGAGATGCGGGTGGTTCGGAGCAGACGCTATTTAGAGCGCGCTGCGCAGCGTTGCCAGCAGCTTCTCAATATCCTCCGGAGTGGTGTAACCATGCACCGCGATGCGGATGCGCCCGACCTGGTGCATGACGTGGATGTTCTGCGCGAGCAGGGCCTCGTTAATCGCGGTGCTGCGTTCGTGACGAAAGGCGACGATGCCACTGGAGCAATCGGGCTGGGCGGGTGCCAGTGGCGTGATGTTCAGATCGCGCAAGCCTGCATGCACACGCGCGACGAGCGGATCGGCATGGGCGGCGATGTTGGCGACGCCGATGGCGTCGAGATAGCGCAGGGAGGCATTCAAGGCATAGAGCGCGGCGAAGCTGGGCATGCCGACGGAGAAACTGAGTGCACCGGGCTTGATGCGGGCGCTTTCAAAACGATCGGCATCGAACGCGTTGGCGATGTGATACCAGCCACCGGCGCTCGTGGTGAGACGTGTGGCGGATTTTTTCGGAATACCGATGATGCCGCCGCCGTGGATGCCGAGTGTCCACTTGTGCGTGCTGGAAATGAGGATGTCCGCGTCCTGGCAGTCGAGCGCGACGCGACCGAGCGCCTGCGTGACATCGACGGCGATGAGCGCCTGCGGTGCGAGCTGGCGGATCATGTCGCGCAGCGGTGCAAAGGGGATGCGGTGGCCGTTATAGAAGCTCACGAGGCTGATCTGCACCAGCGCGGTGCGTTCATTCAGCAAGGACGCGAGATCGACGAGGTTCAGCGCACCGTCGCGATTCTTCCACAGCCGTGAAACAGGGCGTGAAGCTTCCGGTGCGGTGAGCCAGGGCGTGGCACCGGCGGGGAAATCGAGATCGGTGACGACGACTTCGTCCTTCGGCGTGAGCTGCAGGGCGTTGGCGAGCAGGTTGTAGGCTTCGGAACTGCAGGAGCAGAAGGACACCTCGTCCGAGGCGAGTCCGAGGTGTTTCGCGGCGATTTCACGGCATTCTTCGACACGCGGGAAGTGGAAATCGCGTCCGCGCATGCCGAGCGATTTGTGCTGCATGTATTCGGCCACCGCTTTATTCACACAGACCGGCGGAATGCTCTCGGCGGCGGTGTTGAGGTAGTGAATGCCGTGGAGGCTGGGGAAATCGGCGGCGCGGGAGGAGTCGGTGAGCATGGGGTGAGGAGTGGCCGGTGGATACGATTTGGCAAACTATGAACGCCCCTCATCCCAGCCCTCTCCCCGAAGCTGTTTAAGTTGTGAACGAATTCTGGGCGGGGAGAGGGAGATGCGTTTTCGAACTGCCCAACGCGAATCTCCTCTCCCCGCCGCAGATTCGCATCGCGTGATGAAATAGACTTCGGGGAGAGGTCGGGTGAGGGGTATTCAGTTCTCCCGTTTTAACTCAGGCGCACCCTCCGGCAGTTTGATCGTCGGTTCGCCACCGAGATAGCCGAGTGAAATGAGGAACTCGTCCATCTTCTTCGCCGTGACTTGAATCCACGGCTCTTTGTTGAAGAAGCCGTGGGGCATGTCGGCAGCGGACCACATTTCGACGCGCAGGCCGAGTGCCTTGGCCTTGGTGACGTATTCATCGCCGCCGACTTTGAGTTTGTCGGCGGTGCCGAAGAAGAGAATCGCGGGTGGGGTGTCTTTGCTGACGAAGCTGTTCGGGGTGATGGCTTCGGCCACCTCATGCGTGACCAGGTTGTCTCCAGTATCCAATTCTCTGAGCAGTGTGGCAATGTTCATGGCCGGATTGAATAGCACCATCGCATTGGGCTTGGCGGAGAGGGTTTTGTCGTCGCTTTCGGCATCGTAGGCCGTGACGAACGCCGTGCAGGCGGCGAGATGACCCCCGGCGGAGCCGCCGATCGCGATGATCTTGTTGGGATCAATGCCCAGCTCGGTCGCATGGACGCGCACCCATCGAATTGCGCTCTTGGCGTCTTCCACGGCTTTGTCGAGGGGCGTTTTGTGGACGTTCAGGATGCGGTAATCGGCACTGATGGCGATGATGCCACGGCTGGCGAGGTATTCGGCCTGCGGGACGAATTGCAGGTAGGAACCGCTCTTCCAGCCGCCGCCGAAGAAGAATACGGCGCAGGGGCGGAGCACGGCGGCCTGGATTTCACCCTTGGGGGAAAAGACGTGGAGTTTCAGTTCTCCCTGCGGGGTGGTTTTATAGACGATCTCCTTCGTCGCGACTTCAACCTCGGTCAGTTTGATCGTGGGTTTCGTCCTCGCGGCTTTTTGAGCGTGGAGAGGTAACGCGGCGACGAGGAGGATGGGAAGAAGGAGGCGCATGGTGATTGAATGGGAGTGCGGACGCCCTCGTCCGCCAGTTTTTTTGCGGGTAGGGCACCCGCGCTCCCTCCGCTGCGCGTGCTTTTACTTCAGCGTCTGCAACCACGCGACGAGGTCGGCCAAGCCTTGTGGGCCGATGGCTCCGGCGAGGCCGGGGGGCATGAGGGAGAGCTTCAGCTCCTCCTTCTTGACGATGCTGGACTTCTTCACCGGCGTGGCGGCTCCGCCGGCGATGCGCAGGGTGAGTTCGGTGTCGGTATCGCTGATGATGTAGCCGGTGATCGTCTGACCTTCCTTGGTGGTGATCTGTTGGCCGACGAAGCTGTGCTCGATGGCGGCGCTGGGGTAGAGGATCGCCGTGAAGAGGGCGTCTTTGCCGAGTTTCGCGCCGATCTGCGTGAGGTCGGGACCGAAGTCGATGAACTGGCCTTTGACGCGGTGGCAGGCCACGCAACCGGCCTGCATGAACATCGCTGGCCCGTTGACGGCATCGCCTTTGAGCTTCACGAGTTCAGGGAGCTTGGGGAAGTTTTCCAAACCTTGCGCGTCGGGCAGCGGAAGCTCGCGGGAGGCTTGATCGCGCACACCGCCATCCGTGCTGCGGCTGAGAGCCAGAGCGGCCTGGTCTTTGAGTTCGGCGGGCAGTTTGCCTTCGCTCTGCCATTTGAGGATGACGCGTCCGCCTTCACCGCTGAGGGCGAGGGCGTCGATGATGACGTGGCGAACGTCTGCGCGCTTCTCCGGCCAGAAATGCTGGCTCAACACGCCCACGGCGGCGCGATCACTGACACGACCGAACGCGGCGACGAGGGCTTTG
>JBDNIB010000971.1:0-1628 GCA_041688535.1 Prosthecobacter sp. | reverse complement strand
TGTGGCCGCCATCCTCGTGCAGCACCTGCTTGGCCCAGCCGGCAAACGCCGCCAGCCGCTCCTCACGCGAACCCTGGGGAATGGCGAAAGGAGGAGCTGACGAAGCGGCCATCGCGACAGCTTGCTCAGCGGTGGTTTCATCTGCCATGGCGCTGCCACTGAGTAGTTCCGCCTCAGCTTTAGAAACAGCCACAGGCGTCTCGATCTCTTCACTCGGCGTTGGCCTCGCCCCGTCACTCACACGCGTCAGGATGCCCGCCTCCGTCGCACGCTGGCGGATGGCGCGCAGTTTGTCACGGATTCGGCTCAGCGGCAGTGCGGCGGCAGGGTTGTGCAGCAACCTGCCATGGTCGTCTTCATCTTCCATTTCCTCCACTTCAGGCTCCGCCACCATTATTTGCTGCGTAGGTTCGGCAGTGGCCGCGCCCTTTGCTTCAACAGCAGGCGGCACCTCTGGCTCCATCCACTTCATGGCACTACCCCAGACATCCGCCGCAGGATCAAGCACTCGATCTGGCACGGTTTCAATCTCCAGTGCATGAGGCTCCATCTCCGTACTGGCATCCTGCGGCGTTATCTGCGCCACCAGAGCCTTGAGCCGGTCAGCGTCAATCCAGGAGACTTGCATGGCCATGCTCCTGTTCACGTTCCTTGGACAATCCTGTGCGCTGCTCCAGCTCGGCGGCGATCTGGTCAAAAATCAGTGCTTCCGGCGGCGGATTGCGTTTCGTCAACGCCACCGGTACCCCGAGGGCGCTCGCTTCGAGAAATGACGGCAACCGCGGGATGCTCTGCTGGAACATCAGGTTCGCCGGCAGCATCTCGCGCAGTTCCCGCGCCACCTTCAGGCTCATCTCCTGCTCGCGCATCACCATCGTCAGCAAAATCCCGGCCACACGCACCCCTGCGCCTTCCGCGCGAAAGCGTGCCAGCGTCTCCAGCAGGTGTGGCACGCTGCGGATCGCCAGCGGTTCCGCCTGCTGCGGTAGAATCACAAAATCACAGGCCTTCACCACCGCCTCCGTTGTACTGCTCATCCCAGCGGCAGTGTCCATCAGCACTACATCCGCCCCACGCAGTTCCGCCCCACGTAATAAATCCGCCAAACGCCCCGGCACCTCATGCACCGCCCAGCCCTGCCGTGCGCAGGTGTCATACTGCCCCGCTGGCACGATCTCCAGCTCCGGCAGCCGAGTCGGCACCACAATCTTGTTCAAATCCCCGCCACGAATCAAAAACTCATGAAATCCCTCCCGCGCCTTCGTGCTTTTCGCCAGCGACAGTCCCACCCCGCCCTGCGGGTCCGTATCAACGAGCAGCACGCGCCATCCCCGCCGTGCCAGCGAATAGGCCAGATTGATGCACAACGTGGTTTTCCCCACGCCTCCTTTTTGACTGGCTGTTGCAATCGCGATCACCCCGCGATGCTAGGATGCGTTTGCCGAATGGCAAGGAGGTTGCTCAAACCTTGTAACAGACGCCTCCGCAAAAAGTCGCTGGGCCATTCATTCACTGAACGAGCTGATACTACCAAGGCGTTAGGAGCAGAAGCGTCACATCAAAGAGGTCGAAGACATCGCACAAAACGCTCTGTTTGACTCCGCCACGCTCGATTCATGCTCGTGGTG
>JBDNIB010000970.1:0-4922 GCA_041688535.1 Prosthecobacter sp. | reverse complement strand
CGCGTTGCAGTGCCGCATGCGCCTCCGGGCGCTGGCCGAGAGACTGGTGCGCCAGGACGAGGTTGTTGAGCATGTAGGGCTCGATCTCGCGGCGCTCCCGCCAGTCGGCAAACCAAGTGACGGTGTCGCGATAACGCCGCATGAGGTGGAAGTTGTAGCCCACGGCACCAAACAGCTCCTTGGAGCGGTGCAGCGCTTCACGCTGCCGCCGCAGCACGGCGTGAAAGCGGCGGCGTTCGATCCAGCCGAAGAGATGCTCCATGTTTTTTTGGCGACTGCTCCAGCGATCACCGAGCCAGTAGATGTAGCCGCTCCAGGCACGGCTACCGACCTCGGATTCGACGGGGATGAGCCGCATGACGGCCTCTCGTGGTAGGCGGTCGGCAGCGCGGCAGAGATCCACATAAAAGCGTCCAGTCTGCACGTTGACCGCGTCTCGGCGCAGGGCGGACGCGGCGGTTTCGATCACCTGCTTCATCAGGCCGCGTGGCAGGTGGTCTTTGATCTCCTCCTCCAGGATTTCAAAAATAGCGGTGTTGTCGTCCTGCTCCATGAGCACGAGCGGGAGCTGCGCGATGGCCTGTGGCCATTTTTTCTGCCGCATGAGCAGCTTGAACCGGCGGGCCTGGATGCGGATGCCGTAATGATGCGGGCTGGACTGCTCCAGCAGCATTTCCGCCGCCGCCCAGTCCTTTGCATCAATGTACAGGTCAAACAGCTTGCTGAGGCCAAACACATAATCTGGCGCGATCTCCAAGGCGCGGCGGAAGGTGGCCTGCGCCTCGCTGCTTTTCTTTTGGGCGAGCTGCAAGTCGCCGAGATAGCCGAGCGGGATGTTCTGGCCGGGCTGCAAGCGTACGAGTTGGCGGCAGGCGGTCTCGGCCTGCTCCAGGCGCTCATGCTGCTGATGCCAGTCGGTGAGCAACTGCCAGCCCCAAACGTGATTGGGATCGTCCGCCAGCGCGGCATCCATGAGGCGCACTGCTTCGGCATCATTGCCTTTCTTGGCCATGATCCAGGCCGCGCGGATGCGCAGTTCGGTGGCCTGGCTGGGATGATTGCGGCACAGCTTCAGCGCGGCCTCGTAGCGGCCGGCCAGGGTGAGCACGCGGGCCTTGGTCTCAGTCGCGGCCCAGGCATCCGGGGCGAGTTCGATGGCCTTGTCCAGCGCGGCCAAGCGTTCTTCCAACTCGTGATTTTCATCCAGCAGGTCGGCCTGGATCAGCCAGGTGCGCGCTTCGGCGGGGCGCTCGCGCAGCAGCCGCAGCGCGGCCTCACGTGAGGCGTCGGGACGGCCAGCGGCCTCGCCCCAGGTGCGTAGCATTTCCCAGGCCCAGTTGTAGCCGGGTTCGATTGCTACGGCCTGCGTCAGGTGATCGAGCGCGGCGGATTTTTCGCTGAGTTGCCACAGCACTTCCGCCAGCCAGCCGTGATGAAAGCCATCACGCGGTGAATGCCGCAGCGCCTGCTCCAGAATGTCCCGTGCGCGCGCATAGTCGCCGGATTTGCGCACCATCTCAGACAGCGTGCGCATGCCCCACTCCCAGGAGGGATTCATCTCGCGGACTTTGTCGGCGGCCTGGATCGCCGCCGCACGGTCGCCCTGCGCCTCCAGCGTGAGCGCCAGTTCCATCCAGATGCGTGGCAGTAGCGGGAATTGCTCGGTCAATGTGGTGAGGACGCCGCGCGCCTCCTCGTGCCGTTCGCCGTGGCGCAGATGCTCGGCCAGCTTCACGCCGGTGTGCCACAAATCAGGCCGCGCCGCGTGGCTTTCACGCAGTGTTTGCTCCATTTCTGCCTCGGAGAGGTAAGGTCTGGCGCAGGCGGCGAACTCCAGCACCGCGTCGCCATTGGTGGCCTGGATTTTGAGTTGTTCCAGGAGGAAGGCCAGCTCCGCCACGCGCTGTTCCTGCGTGCGGCACTGCTGGATGAGCGTGCGCATGCTGTAGCCGTTGTCGATGTCCACCTGCAAGGCTCGGCGACAGGCGGCGCGTGCCTCATCCGCGCGTTTTTCGGCGACGAACACGCCCGCGCGCACGGCATGCAGCGCGGCGCTGCCGGCATCCTGCAACGCGGCCTGATCCAGTTCCGCATGAGCGTCAGCATATTGTTTGTCCGCGCACAAGGCGTCTGCGAGCTCGCGTCTGGCCCAGGCATCATGGGGATCAATGCGCAGCAGCTCGCGCACGGCGTTCTGCCAGGCCTCGGGGCCTTGATCACGCGACCAGTCCAGCAGGGCGACGTGCAGGTGCCATTGAAACGGAAAGCGGGCACATGCCTCCCGTAGATGGGTCAGCGCGGCCGGTACGCCCTCCTGAATTTCCAACAGACGTGCCGCGGAGCGATGCGCATCGGAGTCCAAGGGTGAATCAGCCACCACCGCACGCCAGTGCAGTAACTGTGCCGCGCCATCGCCCTCTTTCCTGGCGATGCGGGCCTGCACGCGATGCCAGGCGGCGGCACGCGCGGACTGTGGCGTTTGCGCGAGAATTTCACGCGCACGTTCGGCGCGGCCCCATAGCGCCAGCTCACCGGCGACAAACATCGCATGATCGGCGTCTTTCGGCAGCCGCCGCAGCGACTCCTCCAGCACATTGAGGCTCTGCTGTGATTGATTGAGCTGGTCGAGCGCACGATACAGCGAGCAGGCAGGCTGGCCGGAGAGCTGCCCCTGTTTTTCAAACCGATCCCGCAGCAGCGCCAGCGCGGTGGCGGTCTGCCGGACCCACACGGCGGCGCGGAAGTAGGACATCGCCAGGCCCTCGTTTTTGTCATCCAGACACGAGGCCAGTCGGTAGGTCTGCGTGGCCGCCTCACGTTGCTGCGCGTCCCATTGCACATTGGCAAAAGTCAGCACCGCCACGGCATCCAGCCGCGTGCGATTGACGCGTCGCAACAACCGCAGTGCCTCGGTGTGGTTGCGCCCGTCCCAGTGCAGTTCACGCGCGAGCATGCGCCAGTGGATGGGATGGCTGTCTTTGGCGGCGCAGACGACACGCAGGGCCTCGATTTGTGCAGTGTGGCCGTGAACCTCGCGGATCGCATGCAAGCGCTCGGTCTGCCAGTTCACCACGTCCGGGTGCAGGCGCAGCAGATCCTCCAGTCCGTGCAGAATCTGCGCATGATTGCCATCGTAACGCGCCAGCGCCAGCTCGCCCTGCCAGCGCAGCGGATGGCTGGCGTGGTCGTCTTGCAGGGACTCCAACGTCGTGACCGCAGTGGTGCGGTCATGGCGTGCCAGCGCGGCATTCAGGCTGTGCGTGAGATCATAAACCGAGCAGTCTGGCAGCTCGATTGCGGCCAGTTTTGCCGCCTCTGCCTCCGGCACCAGCACGAAGCCGCGCGGACCAAACGGCAGTTGCTCTTCCAGCGCCTCCGCCGCCAGAAACTCGGTTGTGTGCCGGTCTCCTGGCTCGCGGATGAACAGCACGGTGCGGAACTCATCGTAGCCCATTACCACCTGCGCATGCGCGCCGCCCGGATAATAAGTGCTGAGCACAAAGGGCATCCCCGCATCCAGCAGCGCCTTGGCCGCTGTCACCGTCACTTTGAACTCACGGCAGGCCCAGCCGTGGGACTCCGCCCAAGTGCGTTCCTTGTGGTCCGGCGTGCCGTCATAACAGATTTCCTCCGCCAGCTCGGCTTGGGTGATCTCATGCCGCCAAAACCGGCCGATGCTGGTGAGCGAGGCCGGGGCGCAGGTGCTCTGATGCTGCCGCACAAACGGCACCGCTAGCACCAGTCGCCGCAAGGGGCCGGTGGCAGCGCGCAGCTTTGCCGCGACCTGTTTGTAAAAGCCACTCAGCTTGATCTGCTCCGCCCAGTGCAGCGCCTGCGCCTGGTCGCCGCGATGACTGGCGATGTCGCAACGCCGACCTAACAGCCAGTCTTTTTCATCCTCGTTGCGCAGCGGCGTCCAAGCCTCATAAAGCTCCAGCGCTCGCCACGCTTCGTCGTCATCCTCTAGCTCAATCAGGAGATTCGCGTACTGTGATGCCAGCGAGGGGCTTTGCGTGAGTTCGATGCCGCTTTTGAGCACGCTTAGTGCGTCCGCGTCCTGCCCCAGCTCGCCGAGCAGTTCGGCGTGTGTGCTGAGCGCGTACGGATAGTTCGGTTCCGCCGCCGTCACCGCCATGATTTGTGCCAGCGCCTCATCGCGTCGGTCCTGCGCTTGCAGTGATTCCGCCGCCAGCGATTGGAAGTAGCGTTTGAAAAAGCCGCTGTCCAAACCGCGTGCGATGTGTTCACCGGCTGTTTGGAAGTCACGCAGCTTGATCAAGGCGATGGCCTGCATGCCGAGGAATTCCGCCTGCTGTTCCGCCGGTTCATCCGCAGCGGGAAGGTGCTCCTGCAGCCAGCGCCAGGCATGAAACGCACTGCGCCGCGCCTGAATATGCCAGAACACATCCTCACGCGCCAGCGCATGCCCCTCGGGCCGCCGCCATTCGCGGAACACGAGGTTCCGCGCCTGTTTGGAGCCGCCCACTCGCTCGATCACACTCGCGCCGCGCAGCCGGGCCAGCGGTGTGAGCCACTGCTCGGGCGGGGCGAAGCCACGCATTAACTGCCAGGAGTCGAGAAACTGCGCATCGTGGTTGAGCGCTTTGATTTGAGCGAGGATTGATTTGTCCGGCAGTTCGAGCATCACCCCTGCAAATCAAAAAACTCGATTGGAAGCAAGCAGCAAAAAGAGACGGCGAGAAAAAAAGCCTGAGTTAGGAGCTGTGCCGCCGCCAGTAAAGAAACTTGGGGCAAGCCCCGAGGCACTCACGATATGATTTCACAATTCGAAATAAAGCCGAAGTGAGGTGGACCCTGTTCTTCGGCCAGGATTGCGTGAAGTTAAGCTATGGGATCACGGGGTTGGGAGGTGATTGGTTTCGTTCTTCGCGGGCGGCTGCGCAAGGGCTTTGCACCGTTTT
>JBDNIB010000969.1:0-2487 GCA_041688535.1 Prosthecobacter sp. | reverse complement strand
CGTTGATCGACATGGACGACGTCTGCATTACCAACACCAACCGCCAGCTCCCCGCGCTCGCGCACACTGTCGGACAGTCCAAAGTCGATGTGCTCGCCGCCCGTGTCGCCGAAATCAATCCCGCCTGCCGTGTGAACCGCGTCATCGAGTTCCTCACCGAACCCAACGCCGACCGTCTGCTCGCTCCGAACTTCGATTTCGTCGTCGATGCCATTGATCGCACCTCGATCAAAGCCCTGATCATCGCCAAATGCCAGGCACGCGCCCTTCCCGTCATCACCAGCGGTTCCGCTGGTGGCCGCCGCGATCCCACCGTCATCAAAATCGCTGATCTCGGCCACGCCGGAGCCGATCCACTGCTCCGAGGCGTGCGCCAATGCCTACGCTGCGAACACGGCTTCGCCAAAAGCGAGCAAGGCCGTCCGATCACGATGGACATTCCCTGCGTTTTCTCCACCGAGAAGCCGGTATTCCCGTGGGCCGATGGTTCCTGCGCCCTCGAACCCGAAACCGGTGCCGAAACCGGCCTCCGCCTCGACTGCGCCGCTGGCTTCGGAGCAGCCACCTATGTTACTGGCGCGTTTGGCTTCGCACTCGCCGCCGAGGTGGTGCGCAGACTGACCAGGTGAGGCTGAAAGTTCAGCCCATCAGGAAAAACAGTCGTCACGGCCACCGCGCCAGCACCTTGCCGTCTTCAGCTTTCAGCACGAGGCCCTCGACGCGTGCTTCCCCTTCACCGCCGAGGGGATCGAGCCGGAAGGCGTGCAACGTCTTTGCCTCCTCAATGAGCAGTTTTACCTCGTGCCACTCGCCATCACGCTTCACCTCGAAGTCGAGGTGTTTGCCTTTGGGCAGGATCGTTTCGGCGTTCGTGGTCCAGTAAAGCTCGCCGGAGCCGCTGGCTTTGCTTTGGAGGCGAAATTCGAGGGTGTACGCGCCAGGAGAGTCGAGTTTGAGCTGCTCAAACGCGAGGCCGGGGTCGCTGCCGGTGCTTTGCAGGATGAGTTGATCACCTTCGACGGTGAGTTTGGTGTCCTTGCGGGCGCGGGGCAGGTTTGTAGCCGATTTGGACTTCGCTTTGCCCTTCTTGCGTTTGGCCTCCCCGCCAGTGAGCGGTGCGTCGTAGTCGGTCCATTCGCGATTTAGGTGTGGCGCGGCTTCAGTGGTAACGGGCGCGAGTTCCCTCCCTTTGGCCATCAGCACATCGCGGGTCATGTCGTGCCACTGCTTCACCATGCGCGCGACGATGTCGGGATGTTTTGCGGCCAAATCATGCAGCTCGGTGCGGTCAGTAGGAATGTGATAGAGTTCCCACGGCTGGCTCTGAAAACTGACGAACTTCCACTCACCATCGCGCAGGCCGCGATCACTGGCGGAGAGCAGGTGAATCGGCGGACGCGCTTTGATTTCACTCCCAGCGATCAGTGGGGCGAGCGAGATGCCCGCGAGCGGCGTGGGTTCTCGATCTGGGTAGGTCGTGGGAACCTTCGCTCCAGCGAGCTCGGCGAAGGTGGGCAACACATCGGCGAGATGCGTGGACGAGTCGATGAGGCTGCTAGGTTTTTGTTTCAAACCGGCGGGCCAATGCAGAATCGCGGGCGAGGAGATGCCGCCTTCGAATTGGTTCTGCTTGTAGTAGCGGAAGGGTGAGTTGCGCGCCCAGGTCCAGCCCGTGCTGTTCCCCCAGCTCGTTTTCCCATCGTATGGAACTGCATCCGGCTCCGGCTTGCCGCGATCATAGGGACACGCCCCGTTGTCAGAGACAAAAAGGATGACCGTATTTTGCATCTCGCCGATGAGGCGGCCCATTTCCTGATCCACACGGTCAATCATGCCCGCGTAGGCCGCCATGCGCTTCGCTTCCCAGGAACGATGCGCGTCGTCGAGTTTGTCCCAGGCGCGAACGTGCTCGGGACGTGGCGATTCTTCCAGGCTGGTCGGTAGCAGGCCGAGTTGTTGCTGTTTCGCGACGCGTGTAGGGCGAATCGTATCCCCGCCAACATCGTAGCGGCCGAGATACTTCTTATAATCGGCCTCCAGGGGTTGCCGCGGCGCGTGTGGGGCGTTGAAGGCGATGTAGAGGAACCAGGGTTTCTTTTCAGCTCGTGCTTCGCCGAGGAAGTCGATGGCATGATCGACATTGGCGACGGTGGTGTAGAAACCCTGGTCTGGCACCGTGTAGGGCTGGCCGTTGAAGCGGAAGGTCTTGTCGCCGTGGTAGTAGTTCGTTGCGCCGGAGAGATGGCCGAAGTAGCGCTGAAAACCGAAGTCGGTGGGTTCTTTTTGCAGATGCCATTTGCCGGTCATCGCGGTGAAGTAACCGGCCGATGCGAGTACTTCAGGAATCGTAACCGCACGTTTCAGGCTCTCATCCCCCGCCTGACGACACCAGCGGCCGCTGAGCAGGCTGACACGTGAGGAGTGGCACTTCGCGGTGTTGTAGAACTGTGTGAAGCGCACGCCGCCGGACGCGAGTTTGTCCAGGTT
>JBDNIB010000968.1:0-3665 GCA_041688535.1 Prosthecobacter sp. | reverse complement strand
CGCATGAAGGTGGATCTGCATCCCGGCGACTGGCTCGTGTTTCATGTGGTGAACAATCACCTGCGCTGGGGCGGCACGAAGTACTTCGCTGTCGCCGGCATGCTGGGGGACAACGACTACGACTACGACTACGACTTCGTCTCCGATCCCGCGTCTGCCGCGTGGTCTGTCTGCGATGATCCCGCTCGTGTCCGCGATTTCATCCGCAGTCGCGATGAAGGCACCGAGATCCGCGCCAGCGCTGTCGCCAACCCCTGGAGAGACGGTGACAAATACATGCGCAAAAACGCGGGTGCAGGCTTTCCCGGCAAGCCGCTGTGGGGCGGTGGTTCATCGACGTGGATCAAATTCGTCGCGCCGAAGAATCTGCCCAAACCCGTTGCGATGCCCTCAATTGAAACCACCCCCGTGGAAGAAATCATCGAATCCTTGCCGGTGCAGCCCGCGCCCAAAGCCATGCTCAGTCCCACGCGCTGGCCGGTACAGATCTTGTACGCCATGTTTGGCAGTGGCGACAGGAATGCCGATGTCACCATGCGCGTGAAGGAACTCGTGGAGACCCAGAAAACGTGGTTTGCCGTCGATCCGACGACGCTCGGTGTCGATCCCGTCCCCTACTGGAAAAAAGCCTGTGGATCGCTTATGTGAAGGACGGTGTGAGCCGCGAGGTGCGGCGTTATGAAAACGAGCACGTCTTGCCGGAGAGCTTCTACGGCCCGCAGGACGCGCCTGAGCTGGCGAAATGGCTCCCCGACAGCCGCTGGCGCGCTGAGCAGGGCGAGTTGCAATTCCATGCCGATCACACCGCCACGGGTTACGGCTTTGCAGGACTGCCATAGTGGGAAGCACTCGCTGGCAACAAGCTCCGCATCACTTGGTCCGCCGAGCGCAAGGTGGAATACGTCTTCGACTACACCTGGAGCAGCTTCTACGAGGTCGGGAACGAGAAGGCCGTGTTTCACATCATGCAGTGAATCCGATGCCCAGCCGGATCACTGCCGCAGCTTCGTCTGCATGTTCAGCAGATCCTTTCGCGCCTCCGCAAAGGCAGCGCGGTTCGTCTGGTCCATCGCGCCGGGCAGCAGGCGCTCGATCAATTGCAGCCGGGCCTCAATCATCGGTAGATCGGCGCGGGTGGCCTGCTTGCCATTGGAGTAGCCCTCCTCGTTCAAATCTTCGATCAAGTCCTCGCGTTCGCCTCTCGGCAGCTCGGGATTGTTGATCGCCTCCAGCCAGATCAACTCTGCGGTGGAATCTTTACCCACCAGGCTCAGCGCCGCGCGCGCCGGGGTCTTGCGGCGGCGGCTTGCTTTTCTTTGGTGGTTTGTTTGTGCTTGGCAGCGTGGCCTGTGTCAGCGGCAGCTCCTGCGGTGGTTCGGCCGGAGACGGCTTGGTCGGAGCCATGACCTGCCTCCCGTTTTCAGCAGGCCATTGTTTGATGATCGCAGGTGGCTGAGGCTGCAACCAAAGCGCTCCACAGATCAATGCGATCGTGACTCCTAAAATCCAAAGACTTGCATGGCTTTTCACAGGGTAACGGATTTTGTCATGTCGTGTTCTTGGCGTAAAGAGGATTTATCCTGCCAAACCTATGCAGGCTTGCGCTTGGCGCTGAGAACGTGCTAGGCTCGCGCTCAGGGAACCCGCCACCTGGGCCGCGCTGAGCGATGATGAATTGCTGGAGAAAAAAATCTCGCAGCTCGGGTTGAAGCTTGAAGCGACGGAACTGCAGCCGCTGATCCAGCAGCTATACGACGAGCTGGCCGCCAGAGGGCAGGTGTTCATGCCGCCCTGTCATGTGGGGGACGAATGGTTCGTGCCGGTGGGCATTCCTTCGATCTTCGTGCCATTTTTCCTGGTGACCGATCGCCTGCGCAAGCTGGAGCGGAAGATGATCCAGCGGACAACCGCGTCTATTTCATTGAGGCCAATCCGAATCCCATCCTCGCCGCAGATGAGGACTTCGCCTTGTCCGCGCTACAGAGCGGGCTGGCGTATCCGCAATTGATCGAGTGCATCCTGCGCCACGCGCTGAGCGCGGGTGAGTGCTTTCACTTCACGCCGCGGACTTCAAAGCCTTCGGCTTCGAGCACGGCACGCACTTTGGCGGCTTGATCGCCTTGAATCTCGATGCGCTTGTCCCGCACGGTGCCGCCGCAGCCACAGGCGGCGCGGACGCGTTTGGCGATGGTCTCGATGACCGAAATCGGCAGATGCGTGGCGAAGTCCTTGATAACGATCACCGTTTTGCCGCCCCGATGCGCCGTTTCGCGCTGCAGCACGACGCGGCCCATTTTCCACAGGCGCTGGGGAGAGGTGGGATCGGATGCGGCGTTCATGAAGTTGAATGTGGCGGGATTTTCATTCTGCATTCGTCATTCCGCATTCGTCATTTCAGCCAGCGCTGATGTCCTTGTTGTAATACACCTTCACGAACTTCATGCCCTTCTTGTCATCGTAACCGCGTTCGAGCTGTGGGTCGGCGTCGCTGGTGGCGGGCTTGATGTGGATCTCGACGCCGGTGTCGAGCTTGAGCACGGCGGCGATGCGCTTTTTGGCCTTGGTGAGGTCTTTCTTGGAGATCTCGAAGTTGGTTTCCAGTGGCTGGCCCTGCTCTTCCTCGATGCGGGCGCGGTGCTCGTCGAACTTGGCGATGGCATCGGCGGATTTGAGCACGGTCTGGCCGAATTCTTCCAGATCGAACTTCTCGCGGTCCTCGAAGTAGTTGAGCGCGTCCTTGGCGGCGTTGGCTGTTTCCCACGGCGGCGAGTCATCATCCTCAGACTTCTGTTCTTCGAGGAAGGACACCGCCATTTTGGTGTAGGCGTTGGTGAGGAAGGCGGCGTCTGGCACGGCTTCGACGCCGAGGAATTCGCGCACCCAGAAGCGGGTGTCGCCGCCGCTGCGGTCGAAGGTGAGGACGTAGTAGCCTTTTTCCGCCCAGAAATTGAGGATGAGGCAGCCTTTGTCGATCTTGTCGGGATTGATGCCGTGCTCAGTGCTGAGCTGGAGGTCGCCATTGCGCGGCGTGATGGTGAGGAAGGGCACGACGCTGTCGCTTTTCAAGATGCAAAGGCCGCTGACGAGCTCGCCCTCGATGTGGACTTCCTTGAGCATGGCGATGCACAGATCGCCGGCCTTGATGTTAGGATGATTCGATTTGGCGTAGAGCCGCTGGGCGATTTCGATGCCTTTGGCGAGCAGCTTCGTCTCATCGGCAAAAACGGCCTTGGCGCAGTTGTTCACCTCATGCTGGGTCAGCGAGGCGTGATGGGTGAAGCGGTGGGCGATGCAGGCTTTGAAGGGCTTCAAAAACAGCCCGGTGAGCGTTTCCTGATCGGCCTCGGCGACTTGAAAAACCTCGCGGGAGGTTTGCAGCGGCTCCTCGCGCTGCGGATTGCCGACTTTGGCGAGGACGACTTGGGTGACGGTGGCGGTGTTGAGACGAAGTTTGACGGACATGCGGGACGCGGAGGGTAGAAAGAAATGCGGCCGCGCAAAGTGAAACCCCGCTTTCTCGCGCTCCCGTGGCGCTGCGGCTTGCTAGCGCGCCAGATGCTGTGCCAACCAGCCGGCGATGAGATGAATGTCCCAGGGCATGGTGAGCCAGCCGTGTTTTTTGCCGGGGCGCACAGTCAGGGCGACCGCATGGCCGAGTTCGGCGG
>JBDNIB010000967.1:0-1532 GCA_041688535.1 Prosthecobacter sp. | reverse complement strand
CGCGGGCGGGTGCGCGAGGGCTATGCACCGTTTGTTGAGTTGTTCACATGCAGGCGGCGAGCGGAGCGAGTTGCGTGCATGTGAACAACTCAAAAAACGGTGCAAAGCCCTTGCGCAGCCGCCCGCGAAGAACGAAACCAATCACCTCCCAACCCCGTGATCCCATAGCTTAACTTCACGCAATCCTGGCCGAAGAACAGGGTCCACCTCAATCCACCACCGCTCCGGCCCCCGGTGCCCTGGCACCGCAGGATCAGAATGCCGCCCCCTTTGTCCCCAAAGTCGATCAAGTAGCCCACCGGGCCTATCTCAATTACCAAAATCACGGAGCAGCCGATGGCCATGATGTGGGAGACTGGCTCCGCGCCGAATCAGAACTGGTCGCTGAGCATCACACATCCGAGAGAGACTGAGACATGGCCTCGCGCAACCGCCGTCCGTGTCCGAACTGCCCGCTGCCGTGCCGCCTCCACGGCGACCCGATGTGTGTGAGCAATCTCATCAATCTTGATGGGCAAAACGCGCCCATCTCGCTGGGGCTACACATCGGTCTGAATCAAACTTATGGCGGCAGTCCGACGCCGCCGTGTGTGCGAGGAAAACTCGGTTCAGCGTACTGGTCCACCGAGCAGGACGGAGCAGTTGCCGAATTAGGTTTTGAACGCTACGCGGCTGGTGCCTTGCTGCTGCCAGCGTAGCGGTTCCTTTCAAACCCTGCCTGATAAAGCGTACCATCCACTGCTACTCACAGCGGTCATGGGTGAGCGGGACAAACACACCGTTGGCGGCTCCTCACACTCGTCCAGCGCCTCTTTGTTGACATGCGTCAGCGCCAGTTCGGTGAGTGCGGCATTGGCCCCCTTCTCCTCGTTGAGGATTTCCTCCAGGAGGCGGACCGCCGCGTTGTTCCTCAGCAGTCCGGCCCACTCATGCAGGCAGCCATACGCAGCGATCTCATAGTGCTCGATTTTTTGCGTGGCGCAGATCAGCGCGGCGTTGATGGTCGGCGAGCGCTTGAACCTCGCCGCGACCGCAGCCGCTTCCTCCAGCAGCCCTTGGGTGGCCTGGCAGGCTGTTCTTTTGGCGGTTCCACCCAAGGCCGTGAAGATCGCCGCCAGCGTCGTGATGTGGCCTGCGGTCTCCTGCACATGCGCCAGCATGCTCTGCTTCAGGTAAGGGCAGGTGGTGGCGGCGGCCAGCTTCGGCAACCCTTTAACGAGTAGGTGCTCGGCATCATACATTACTGCCAGTTCCTCCATGAACAGATCTCTGAGGGTTTTCATCAGCGTGTTTTGTGGTTGCGTGGGAAGCGGGTGATTTCGCACGGCTCCAGCATACGAGGCGCGGCACGAAAACGAAATGGGGTGTAACCCGACTCCTCGAAATGCGCAGGCCGGTGCAGCGATGGTTGCCGGTCTGGTGAACTCTCGCTCATGCACACCGCCCATTGAGGTGGACCCTGTTCTTCTGCCAGGATTGCGTGAAGTTAAGCTATGGGATCACGGGGTTGGGAGGTGATTGGTTTCGTTATT
>JBDNIB010000966.1:0-10322 GCA_041688535.1 Prosthecobacter sp. | reverse complement strand
TTGATGTGGCTCGGGTGAATCTGCCGGAGAAGTTTGAACTGACGAAGCTCACCCCGCCGGAGCATTGGGGGCTGTTTGTGACGGCCGTGCTCACCGTCGCCATCATTGCAAGCATCGAGTCCCTGCTGTGTGCGGTGGCCACGGACAAGTTGCACTCCGGCCCGCGTTCGAATCTCGACAAAGAACTGCGTGCGCAAGGCGCGGGCAATCTTGTCTCCGGCCTGCTCGGCGGCCTGCCGATCACAGGGGTGATCGTGCGCTCCTCGGCGAATATCATCGCGGGTGGCGTGAGCCGCTGGTCGGCCATTTTTCATGGCGTGTGGGTACTGATTTTTGCCATGTTTCTCGGTGGTGTGATTGAGCAGATCCCGCTGGCTGTGCTCGCAGGCCTGCTGGTGCATGTCGGCATCAATCTAGTGAATCTGCATCACATCCGTGAGCTGACGAAGCACAACGAAGCGCCAATTTACTTTGCCACGGTGCTCGGCGTGACGTGCATCAACTTGCTTGCGGGCGTGGGTATTGGACTTGGTCTCAGCGTTTTTTTCCTGCTGCGTCGTCTTTCCAACACAGAGGTGAAACTGGAGCAACGCGACGGCAAATGGCACGCCCGCATCAGCGGCACGCTCACCTTTGCCTCCGTGCCGAAACTGAATGCCGCACTTTCGACGATCCCCGCTGGTCACAACGTGGACATCGACCTCGCTGTCGATTTCATCGACCACGCGGCTTTCGAGGCGCTGCACGGCTGGCGTGAAAATCACGAGAAGACCGGCGGTCATGTCGATATCGACGAGACGCATGAGGAATGGTATAAATCGGCCAAAGAAGGAGCGCCCCGCCGTGGGAAGTCGCTGCCAGGAGTAAAAGCCTGATGCCGGGCTTTACCCTTTTCGCTTTGGCAGTTGGCCGAGCTGATAGCGCTGGATTTTGTATTGCAGTGCGCGGCGGCTGATGCCAAGCGCGGCTGCGGCTTCTACGCGGTTGGAGGTAACTTTGAGCAGGGTTTGGCGGATGAGTTCGGCCTCCACCTGAGCCAGCGTCATGCCGGGCTGAATGGTGATCGCGTGCGGTTCGCGTTTGCCCTGATGCAGGGATGGCGGCAAATCCACCAAGCTGATGGCGGCGTTGGGGACAGTCACGACCAGGCGCTCCACCAGATTGCGCAACTGCCGCACGTTGCCCGGCCAGCGCAGGGTTTGGAACAGGCTGATGACTTCACTGGCGAAGTGCTTGACCCGCCGCCGGTGCTTGGTGCAGAAATGCTCGGTGAAGGACTTGACCAGCGGGGCGATGTCCTCCGTGCGCTCACGCAGCGGCGGCATGCGGATGGAAACAATGTTCAGGCGGTAAAACAGATCTTCACGGAAACTTCCGCCGCTGACAGCCTCGGCCTCCAGGTCCAGGTTGGTGGCGGCGGTGATGCGAGCGTTGGCGCGCTCCACTTTTTGACTGCCGACCGGACGGTAGGTGCCGTCTTCGAGCACGCGCAGCATGTCCCCCTGGCCTTTGCGCGAGAGATCGCCGATTTCATCGAGAAACAAGGTGCCGCCCTGGGCGAGCTGGAAGCGGCCCTTGCGGTCGCTGACCGCCCCGGTGAATGCGCCGCGCACATGGCCGAAGAGTTCGGCTTCGATCAGGTTTTCCGGCAGCGCAGCGCAGTTCACGGCAATGAAGGGATGCGCTTTGCGGCGGCTTTTTTCGTGAATAGCGCGTGCCACCACTTCCTTGCCGGTGCCGCTTTCACCTTCGATCAGGACAGTTACATCCGTGGAGGCGATTTGGCCAATGAGCCGGCTGATGCCCTGCATCACGCTGCTGCTGCCAGCGAAGATATTGGGGTCCGAGCGACGGCGCAGCCGCACCTTGATCTGCTGGTCTTCGGCCACCAGCGACTGATGATCCAGCGCTTTGCGTACGGATTCGGTGAGCTGGGCGGTGTTGCAGGGCTTGGAAAGATAATCAAACGCACCTTTGCGCATGGCCTCCACGGCCGTGTGAATGTCCCCCTTTTCGCTGAGGAAAATAAACTGCGTGTCCGGCGTGATACCCCGCACCTTTTCCATCAGTGCCACGGCGTCGATGTGCTGCGCATCGAACGACTTGATGACCACATTGAACAGTTCCCCGGTGACCAGTTGCAGCGCATCCGTCTCATGCGAGGTGGCGGAAACCTGGTAGCCAACCCTAGCCAGCGTGTTGCGGATGGTGGATGCCGAGGCGGGATCACGATCCAGCACCAGGATGTGAATGTTGGCCGGTTCCATGAGGCTCAAACAATGTTGCACTTATCCACATCAGCAAGTGCAAATAATGCACCAAAGTAGCATACATGCAGTGCTGGAAAAAATCACCGCTGCATTTAATCTATTGATCGACAATGAATTGAGAACTACCTGCGGCACTTGGCACTTGAAATGCAATATAAGCGCCCCTATGCCATTCCACAGCTTCAAAGCGCTCAAAAAAATAACCAGCAGGACCGACAGTGCGCTCCTGCATGCCTTCAAGGATGATGAATTTGACCAGATCTATCCGGCGTCCGTCAGTGCGCTGTCAACGTGCCACTGGAGTCCGGTGAACGTGTGCCGCATGGCCGCACAATTTCTGGTCACCGATCCAGGCACACGGGTGCTCGACATCGGCTGCGGGCCGGGCAAGTTTTGTGTGATTGGTGCCACCACGACCCAAGGCCACTTCACCGGCGTGGAGCAGCGGAAACGGCTAGTGAAAACGGCCTGCGAACTGGTGGAGTGTCACCAAATCCCCAGAGTTGAGATCCGGCATGGCAACATCACCCAGATCAATTTCCGTGAGTTTGACGCCTTCTACATTTTCAATCCTTTCCAGGAAAACATCATGCCCGCGCTGCGGATTGACTACGATGTGGAACTGGAGCCGCAGTTGTACACGGACTACACGGCGCATGTGCAGCAGCAGCTCATGCGCATGCCCATGACCACGCGCGTGGTCAGCTACTGCGGTGATGACGGCGAGATTCCCGCCTGCTACGCCTGCGAAAAAACCGCCTTTACGGGTAAGCTGAAACTCTGGGTGAAAAAACACCCCGCACCGGCCTATGCCTCCGCCGCGCAATCTTACTCCAAAGAAAACAGCCGCGATATTCCGGTCGGAGTCGGCCCATTCGCACTCGCATGAAATTCTGTTTGTCCTGGCATGAAGTCATCCGCCAGCCCCAACCCGACGCCCTGTCCGAATACCACCCCCCTATGCATCAGACCGACAACATCATTGAAGCGCTCTCCCAACTCACCGAACTAGATGCCACCAGACGCCGTTTGGAACTCAAATCCGCCCGGCACCAGGAAATTACACTGGAGGTCGAAATCGTCCGCGAACGCCTACCCACGGCGATCCTCATCCACTACGACCAGCGCGTCTCCAGGGGCAAGCGCGGTGCGGCAAAGGTGCGCAACGGCACCTGTGGCGGCTGTCATCTCCAACTGCCCTGCGGCCAACTTTCCGACATGCGCCGGGCTGATGTGACGCTGCAGGTCTGCGGCAATTGCAGCGCCCTGCTGCTGCCGGAAGAACCCAAACCCGAGGAGCCTGCAGCGCCTGCGACTCCTGAGCTGGTGAAGAAAGCCCCGTCACGAAAAAAGGCTCTCGCCAAAACCTGAACCACGCCATGAAACGCTCCAGCGCTGAGACCTTCCTTCCGAAGTCCGTCACCAGCCTGCGTGACTACAGCCTGCGGAAGTTCATCGCGGATCTCGTCGCTGGACTCACGGTCGGTCTCGTCAGCCTGCCGTTGGCGATGGCCTTTGCCATCTCCTCCGGCGTGGCACCGCAGGCGGGCATTTACACCGCCATCGTCGCTGGCTTCCTGATTTCAGCGCTCGGCGGATCGCGTACGCAGATCGGCGGGCCGACGGGTGCTTTCGTCGTTGTGGTGGCGGGTATCGTGGCCAAACACGGCATCGACGGACTCTTCATGTGTACGCTGATGGCTGGCGTGCTGCTCATCGTGCTAGGCCTTACCGGACTCGGCACAGCGATCAAATTCATCCCGCGACCCGTCGTCATCGGCTTCACCAACGGCATCGCCGTGCTCATCGCCAGCACGCAGATCAAGGACTTCTTTGGCCTCCAGATCGACAAGGTGCCGGGCGAGTTCATCGGGCGCATGGAGACGCTCTCCGCACACTGGAGCACGCTTTCACCCACCGCCATGGGGATGTCCTGCGTGTCGCTGGGCATCATCATCGTGTTTGCTCGCTTCTTCAAAAAGATACCCGGCTCGATCGTCGTGCTGCTGCTCGGCACGGCGGTGGCGTGGATCATGAATCTGCCGCTGGAGACCATCGAGACGCGCTTCGGCGGCATCCCCGCAGGTCTGCCGCACTTTGCCATTCCAGCCTTCCGCATGGATTTGATCCTGCCGCTGCTGTCATCTGCGCTGACGGTGGCGATGCTCGGTGCCATCGAGTCGCTACTCTCCGCCGTCGTCGCGGATCGGATGTCAGGCGATAAGCACAAGCCGAATGTCGAGCTGTTCGCGCAAGGCATCGCCAATGTCATGTCGCCGCTGTTTGGCGGCCTGCCCGCCACCGGAGCCATCGCACGCACGGCCACGAACATCCGCAGCGGTGCACAGACACCCGTCGCCGGCATGATTCACGCACTGGTGCTGCTGGTGATCATTCTCGTCGCCGCACCGCTGGCCAAACACATCCCGCTGACCGTGCTGGCCGCCATCTTGATGATGGTGGCCTACAACATGGGCGAGTGGGCCGAGATCCCAGAGATCCTCAAGCTCAGCATGGCCGACATCGCCGTCTGGCTCATCACCTTCACCCTCACCGTGCTAGCGGACCTCACCGTGGCGGTCGAAGTCGGCATGGTCATGGCTGCGCTACTTTACATCGTCAAAGTCACCGGCACCTCCACCATCGCGCGGGTCACGCCCGAGTATGTCGAGGCTGGCATCCATCACAGCCTGCAAATGAATCCGCTGCCGGAAGGTGTGGCCGCCTACCGCATCCACGGTCCGTTTCTCTTTGGTGCCACGGACAAGCTCAGCGTCATCGAGGACGAGTTTGACACACTTCCGCCCGTCGTGCTGTTGCGCCTGCGCAACATGAACGCCATCGACGCCACCGGTCTCAATGCCCTTGAAGATCTCGCGCAGCGCCTCGTCGCCTCTGGCCGCCACCTCATTCTCTGCGGCATGAGAGCGCAGCCCGCGCGGCTCATGACCCAGGCTGCTTTTCATCACCACATCGGCGGTGAAAACATCTGCATCAGCCTCAAGGCCGCCGTCGAGCGGGCGAATGAGATTCTGAAAACTACCCCCTTGAACCGGGACTGATTATCCCCTCACAAGGCTATACGGTTAGGGGGTGGTGAGGTGGTTATAGATGCAGCGTTCAGATTTCACTGCATCGCGCCCCCCGCCAATGTCCCACACTGCCGAACCCAGCCTCGTCCATCCCACCGCGCCTTCCGTGACTGGTTTGAGCGGCATCAAGCCCCACAAAAAGCGGAATCTGTCCAGCGAGTTGATCGCCAACAGCGGCCCCAAAAAATCCGCCGTCTTCACGCTCGACAATCTGAAACGTGATGCCCTCGCTGGCTCCATCACTGGACTGCTCGCTGTGCCGCTCACGGTCGGCATCTGTCTGATGTCGGAGTACCCGATCGAGACTGGCCTGATGACCGTCGTCTTTGCCTGTCTGGTCGGTTTCGTCACCTTCCTTTTCAAGCCAGGCAACTACGTCGGCACACCCGGTGTCGCCGCAGGCCTCGCGCCGGTACTGGCGCTGAGCATTCACAAGTTCGGCATGGAGAACATGCCGTTCCTTATCTTCCTCACGGCCACGTCACAGGCTATCGCGTGGAAGTTCAATCTCCAGCGCTTCATCCTCAAAGCCATCCCTGCCTACCTCATCGAGGGTCTGCTCGCCGGCATCGGCCTGAAGATCGCGCTGAAGTTTTTGCCCTACACCTACGGCATCCTGCATGAGACTCACGGCGCTGAGTGGCTCAGCATGGAGCGCATCGAGATGATCGGAATGTCCATCGCAGCGCTGGCGCTGTTCCTGCACCTCTTCGGCAAGTACAAGGCCAAATACCCGGCCATCCCGTATGTGGCGGTCATCGTCGTGGGGATCGTGGCCGGCATCTATCTGAAGCTGCCGATGCTCCACATCGAGCACACACCCTTCAAGCTGGCGCTGCCGTTTCCGGACTTTGCAAAAATCCCGCCCGTCATGCTGCTGGAGATCGTCGGTTACTCGCTCATGCTCTCGCTGATCGACGTGATTGAGCAGGTCACCAGCAACTCCGCCATCGAGAAGCTCGATCCGCTGGGCCGTCCGGCGAACACCAACAACAGCCTGCTTGCCATCTGGATCGCCAACATGGGCTCCAGCTTCTTCGGTGGCATGACAAACCTTGACGGCCTAGCCAAAAGCGCCACGAACGCCCTCGCGGGTGCCGTCACGAAGATGTCGAACGTCTTCACCGCGCTCGTCATCCTAGTCTTCGTCATTGATCCGCATCTGCTAGAGCATATGCCGTATTTCTCACTCGCCGTGCTCATGATTTTCACCGGCTGGAAAATGATCGCTGGGCTCGTGCATGTGGCCTCGCACGGCAGCTATGCACTGCTGCTGGCGCTGTTCTGCGGCATCCTCACCTATACCGAGGGCATCTTCGAGGGGCTGATCGTCGTGCTCGTGCTGCACTTGTTCATCAACTTCGTCATCTTCCGCCACGAGCACATCCCGATGATCGATATCCTGAAAAAGCTGATCAACAAGTTCAGCGAGCAGATCGATCCGCGCAGCACAGACACCATGCTCGTTCATAAAGATCATGCTGTCGGCGGCATCCGCTACAGCAGCATCAACCGCAATCCCGCGGACAAGAAACTGCTCACCGACTTCATCGACGACTGGGCTTTCGGCATCAACAACCACAGCATGAGCGCTGTCGTTGGCTGCTACGATATCAATGGCCTTCTCTGGGGCACCTTTGCCAAAGAATTGCGGGAAGGGCATCACAAGATCAAAGGCTACTTCGAGCACCTCTTTGAGCTGGAAAATGTCCATGTCGAGTTCAAGAACGGCGAGGTGCGGCAGTACAAAGACATCTTCATCCAGTCCGGAAAGTACATCTTCACCTTTGACCGCAAGAAGGAGCGCATCAGCGTCCCCGCCCGTTACTCCTTCGTCTGCAAAAAGGAGCGAAACGGCTGGTTCATTCTCGAACATCACTCCTCCGAATTCCCCGCTTAAAACCACGCCACCTCAAGTCCCACTATTTTTCTCAATAACCCCCACCGCCAAAACCCATGATCCCCGCAGCCATCATCCTCGTCGTTCTCATCCTGCTGAGTTCCACCATCATCAAACAAGGCACCATCGGAGTCGTCACCCGATTCGGCAAATATCAGCGGCTTATGCTGCCAGGACTCAACTTCAAGCTGCCGCTGCTTGAAGGCGTGTTTCGCAAGATCTCCGTCCAGAACCAGTCCATCGAACTCGAGTTCGAGGCCATCTCGCTGGATCAGGCCAACGTGAACTTCAAATCGCTCATCGTCTTTGCCGCGCAGGATTCGACTGAGGAGACGATCAAGAAGATCGCCTTCCGCTTCATTGATGAGAAGAGCTTCATGCAGACACTCGTCCGCAGTGTGGAGAGCTCCATTCGCGCCTTTGTGGCCAACAAAAAGCAGGCGGAGATCCTGGTGCTGCGCGCTGAAATCATCGGTGCCGTCACCGATCATCTGGAAGAGTCCCTCAACAGTTGGGGCTTCCATCTGCTCGGCCTCCAGATCAACGACATCTCTTTTGATGAAGCCATCATGCGCTCCATGTCGCAGGTCGTCTCCAGCAACAATATGAAGCTGGCTGCGGCGAACGAGGCGCAGGCACAGTACCTCATCAAGACGCGTGCGGCGGAAGCCGAAGCTCGCTCCATCCAGGTCAAGGCCGAAGCTGAGCGCGACGCCTACAACCTCAAGGGTGAAGGCAATGCCCGTTTCCGTGAGCAAGTCGCTCAAGGTCTGGCCAACGCCGGTAAAACCATGGAATCCGGCGGTGTGCCTCCTGGTTTTATGCTATTCACCATGTGGCTCGACGGCATGAAGTACATCGCTGAGCACGGCAAGGGCAACGTCATGTTCTTCGATGGCTCGAACGAAGGCATGGAGCGTACTATCAAGCAGATGCAGGCGCTCAAAACACTCGACAAACGCTCGCTCGAAGCGGCTGCGCATTGATCTGATATAAACAGTCGCTTACAGGGCGTTTTTTGAATCACCCATTCATGAAATCTGCCTTACGCACCCTGCTGCTCCTCGCCGCCCTGACCATCACCGGCCTTCACGCCGCCGACCACACGGAGTCGAATCAAAACCTCTGGCTCAACTACGTCGGCGATCATCCCTTCGGCAGCAGCAAGTGGGGTCTGCACCTCGAATCCCAGTTCCGCCGCGCGGACTATGGCGAGCATTGGCAGCAGCTCCTGCTGCGCCCCGGCATCAACTACACGATCAGCCCCGCGATCACGCTCAGTGCCGGCTATGGCTATGTGGACACACATCCGTATGGCGACATCCCCATCGCCGCTGATTTCCCAGAGCATCGTCTCTACGAGCAGATCGCCTACACGCACAAGGCCCTCGGCCTCGAATGGCAGCACCGCCTGCGCCTGGAGCAACGCCGCATCGGCGAGGTGGCCCCCGCCACCGGCGACGTCGTCAACTGGCGCTACGAAAACCGCATCCGCTACATGGCGCGCACCACCATCCCGCTGAGCAACGATAAAAAATGGTACCTCGCCCTGTGGGACGAGACATTCTTCAACTTCGGCTCCAACGTTTCCATGAACTACTTCGACCAAAACCGCGCCTTCATCGGCATCGGCCGCAAGCTGACGGACTACACCAAGCTCGAAATCGGCTTCATGGAGCAGACTGTGCAGCGCCGTGGCGGTGTCGTTTGGGAAAACAACCACACCATCGCCGTGTGGCTCATGTCGAAGGCTCCCATCACGTTTTAAGGCGGCTGCATCACCGCACGGGCACCACCGCCTCAATGCGGACCCCATGCGGCGCCACATCGCTCACGCTGAGTTCCCCGCCTGACTGCCGTGCTCTGGCGCGCATGCCGACCATGCCCAGGCTGGAATTCGGCAAGCTGCCCTCAATGGCTGGCGGCAGTCCTTTGCCATCGTCCGCGATGCTCAGGATAATCTTCTCCTGTCCTTGGCATGACAGCGCCACCTTCACCCTGCTGGCGTCGGAGTGGCGGGCAATGTTGGTGAGCGCCTCCTGGGCGATGCGGAACAGATGCGTCTCCGTTTCATCGGCAAAACGCGCCGTACAGTCGGAAGCGTAATCGACCTGAATCTGCGTGCGCTGCGCGAATTTTTCCGTCAGCCAGCGCAGCCCCGCATCCAGGCCAAAATCGTCCAGAATCACCGGCCGCAGCAGTTGGGAGAGCTCACGCACGTTGGCGATGGACTCATCGACGAGATGCAGGCAGTCCGCCCGCAGCGCCGCAAAGTCATGCGTGGCACCCTTCGTCAAATTCGACCGCACCGCCGCCAGTGATTGCCCCAGTTCATCATGCAATTCGTGTGAAAACCGCCGCGCCGCCTCCTCCTGGGTCTGTAGCATGTGCCAGGAGACCCGGTTCAACTCCTCGGACTGCCACTGGATGCGGTGGATGCTCTTGCGGGCAAAGGCGACAGTCAGCATGGCGCAGATCGCCGCCAGGATAAAGCTGGACCCCAGCAGCAGGGCGGCGTCATTACTCAAATCCTGTGATTGCTGCTCGATCTCATGCTCCGCCGAAGCCAGCCGCACGGAAGTGACCTGGATCAGGTCATTGACCAGCTCCACGACATGATCGTGATGCTGGAACAGGGATTCCAGTTTCTCACGCGGCACCGGCAGCTCCGCCTCCAGCACCCGGTGCGCCTCCCGCGTGAAGGCTTTGACACTCGCCTCCAGATCACGCCAGAGCTCCACGCCAACGGTCGCCCGTGCCTCCTTAGACAGCCGGGCGATCTGGCGATCACTCTCATCAAGGTCACGCAGCAGGGCGGCCTTGTCCGGCGCACGCGGGTGGAATTGCGCCAGTTGGTGCAGCACCTCGGTCATCGTATTCTCCTCCGACTGCACGTCATGCCGCAGCCGGGAGATGAGAAACTGGTCCCGCGCCAGTTGGGCCACCCCCTGGCGGATGCGCTGGCTCTGCCGCACCGCGATCAGCCCCGCCGCGCCCAGCAGCACCATCACCAGCACAAAGCCGAGTGCCAACACGCGCAGCACATAACGCTCAGTGATG
>JBDNIB010000965.1:0-2054 GCA_041688535.1 Prosthecobacter sp. | reverse complement strand
GGCGGCGTGTGGGACGCGCATGCGCAGGCCTGGGAGCCACACTTCCGCTGCATCCTCGCTGACAACCGTGGCGTCGGCGAAACCGACAAACCCGTTGGCCCCTACACCACCGCCATGATGGCCGATGACTACGCCGGCCTGATGGACAAACTCGACATCAAGCAGGCCCGCGTCGTCGGCTGCTCGCTCGGCTCCGTCATCGCACAGCAGCTCGCCTTGCGTCATCCCGCCAAGGTGAAAAGCATGATCCTCATGTGTACCTGGGCGCGGCAGGACCGCTTCGGCCTCTACACCTGGCAGCACCTCATGAAGGCGAAGGCCACCATGCGTCCCGAGGACTTCATGCAGTGGATTCAGATGCTCATCTTCACCAAGCCCTGGTTCGACAACGACGACTGCTGGAACAACCTGCAGCAGGGTCTCAAAGACGCCGCGAACAACTCGTCGCCGCAACCCCTGCACGCCACCGAGGCGCAGTGTGCCGCCGCCATGACGCACAACACGCTCAATGAACTCAAAAATGTGAAGTGCCCCACACTCGTCATCGGTGGCAAGGACGACACCTTCACACCGCAGTGGATGGGCCAAGAAGTAGCCGCCGCCATCCCCGGCGCAGAACTCCACCTCTACGACAACGCCGGCCACGCCTTCCACTGGGAACAGATGACCGACTTCAATCCGCGCACGACCGAGTGGTTGTTGAAGCATTGATCTGACGCGCCTCCGCGCAACACGAAGCAGGCACGCCGCGTTTACTCGCCGTGCCTGTTTTTCGTTTCACCTCTCTCCTTTTCGCTGCCGCAGCCGTCCACGCCGCGCCGGTCGATTTCGTTCGCGACGTGCAACCGCTGTTCGCGGAGCACTGCCTCGTATGCCACGGGCCGGATGACTCCAAGGGTGGTCTTGTGCTCACCAGCCGCGAACTCGCGCTCAAGGCGCTGAAGAGCGGCGCGCATGGCATTGTGCCTGGCAAGCCGGAGCAGAGTGAGATGATCGCACGCCTCACTTCCGACGACCCCGAGGAGCAGATGCCGCCGCCAAAACATCGCGCGAAACATCCGCTCAAACCACGCGACATCGAGGTGCTGCGGCAATGGATCGCGGAAGGCGCCAAGTTCGAGGCGCATTGGGCTTACCAACCCATCGTGCGCCCCCAAGGCGGCGGGATTGATGAATTCATCCACGCCAAACTCGCAGAGAACGGCATTCCGCCGTCACCCGAGGCAGATCGAGTCACGTTGATCCGCCGCGTGCATTACGATCTGCTCGGCTTGCCGGCCACGATTGAAGAGGTGGCTGCTTTTGTAAACGACACGTCACCCAAGGCTTACGAGGCCATGCTGGATCGTGCTTTTGCCAGCGAACGCTTCGGCGAGCGCTGGGGTCGCCACTGGCTCGACATGGCGCGCTACGCCGACAGCGATGGCTATGAAAAAGACCGTCCGCGTCCTGACGCGTGGCGTTTCCGCGACTGGGTCATCCGCGCCATCAACGACGACATGCCGTTCGATGAATTCACCATCGAACAGCTCGCGGGTGATCTGTTGCCCGATGCCACGCCCGAACAGATCGTCGCCACCGCATTCAATCGGCAAACGCTCACCAACACCGAAGGCGGCACAGACCAAGAGCAGTTCCGCATTGAGGCATGCATGGATCGCACGGAGACGCTCGGCACCATCTGGCTCGGCCTCACTGTCGGCTGCGCCCGCTGCCACACGCACAAATACGATCAGATCACCCAGAAGGAGTACTACCAGCTCTTCGCCTACTTCAACAACGGCGACGAGGTGAACCGCCAGGTGCCCAATTCGCCCGCCGTCTGGGCCGAATACGAGAAAAAGAACGGCCGTGCCGTGGAGAAACTCATCCCGTTGCGCCAAGCGCTCGACGCGGCGAAAGCCGAACTGCCGATCAAGCTGCCTGAATGGGAAAAAAGCATCAAAACACGCCTCACGCAGGCCACAGCGGCCAATGCAGCGCAAAAGTTCGAACCGCTCTCGATCACACATGCCAAAGCCGTTTCTGCCAAGCTACTCAAACAACCCGACGGC
>JBDNIB010000964.1:0-3307 GCA_041688535.1 Prosthecobacter sp. | reverse complement strand
GCCGTTCAGCCCCAGCAGCGGCATGCCGCCGACCTCATCGGCGTTGGTGCGGGTGTGAACGCGTTTGAAGGCCGGACGGGCAAGCATGCCGCCGATCTTGGTGCGGAAACCGCTCATGATCTCACCTTTGACCATGCTGAAGATGGCCTTGGAGAGCGCCTCGGCGCTTTTCAGAATGATGTTTCCGGTGAAGCCGTCGCACACGACGACATCCGGCGGCTCGTCCCACAGGTCATGACCCTCAATGTTGCCGCGAAAATGGATGCCCGGTGCGGCACGCAGCAGTTTGCTGGTTTCCTTGCACAAGGCGTTGCCCTTTGCCGCTTCAGTGCCGTTGGACATCAAACCGACCGTCGGTTCCGCACGGCCAAGTACATGCCTAGCGTAAGCACTGCCCATGATCGCGTTTTGCACCAGATGATGCGGCTCGCTGTCGGGATTCGCCCCAGCGTCAATCAAGATCCAGTGCTTCGTGATGGAGGGCATGAGCGAGACGATCGCGGGCCGCTCGACATGCGGCAGCGTGCGCAGTTTGATCAACGAGGCGGTCACCGCCGCGCCGGTGTGTCCGGCGCTGACCACGGCATCCGCCCGGCCATCGCGCACCAGTTCCACCGCGCGGCTGATGGAGCTGTCTTTTTTCTTCCGCACGGCATCCAGGCCACTATCAGACATCACCACGACCTGGCTGGCAGGTACGATTTCGATCTTCGGGCTACTGATGCCCTGGCGCTGCAATTCCTGCTCCAAAACCTCCGGCACGCCCACCAGTAGCATACGGGTGATCTCAGGCAGTGACTCAAGGGCGAGCTTGACGCCAGCGATGGGGTTTTGCGGGGCGAAATCGCCGCCCATGGCATCCAGTGCGATCTTCATTCCGGCGCGTGCGTAGTGGTGTTCAATTGAGGTTGGACGCCATTGTTAAAGCGTGAGAACGCGGGAATGCAAACGGGAGTTTGGGCCGCCTGCGGCGGCACTGACGGAACCAGAATGGCGAATGACGAATGTCCCTGGCGGGATTCATCCGTCATTCCACATTCGTCATTGCCCGCAGGGCTAATACACGCCTTCGACGATGGTCTTCTCCATCGCGCCGAATGGCCGTACATCGGCAACACCATCCCAGGCGTAAGGCGCACGGGGCTTGCGGCGCATGGCCTCGTCACGCTCCAGGAAGCGGGGCATGAAAAATTCCTTTGAAAGCGTGGTCAGTTCCACGCGACCCCAGGCATCATATTCGACGGTGTTGTCGGTCGCTTGAGGATCAACGACTCGCAGCACGGCACGCGGTTGTGGCGCGTAGTAGGTGATGGAGAAATTGTCCTCTGGCGTCAGCGTCACACTGGCAGCGAGGCCCATCAAGGTGTTGCCGTAGGTCGGATAGAAACCGATGCGGTTTTCTAGCACCTCTTCCACAATGAAACGCACATATTGCGGCGTCATGGTGGTGCCGCCGACGAAGCAACCACGGATGCCGGTGCTGTATAGGTCCACCTTCTCAGCCAGCGCTTCGAGCAACTTGGGCGTGGTGAAGATCGCGGAGACCTTGCGGTTTTTCAAAATGAGCACGGCTTGGTCAATGACGTGGTCCATGTACTGACGCGCCACGTCGAATTGCTTGTTCGTGATCGCCTTCTTCACGAAGCGCGGGTCCAAATCGACGAAGTAGCACGAGCTGCCGCGATAATTTGCCAGATGCTCCACCGCGAGACGCAGGCGGCGCGGCCCCGTCGGGCCGACCATGATCCACGCCTCACCCGGCGGGAAATGCTTGTCGTCGAGTTTGTGGCTGAACTCCTCGTAATCCACGCGGAAGTCATTCCAGCCGATGCGCTGCTTCGGCATGCCGGTGGTGCCGCCGGTCTCGAAAATGTTGAAGGGCTTGCCTTTGAACGCGGCAGGCACCCAGACTTCGGGCTGGAGATCACGCAGCCACTCGTCCTGGAAGTGCGGGAAGTTCGCGATGATGTCCTCGTAGCTGTTCACCTTGCCGCGTGGGTCGAAGTTGCTCTTCGCCCAGTCGAGCCAGAATGGACAGCCAGTTTCCGGCGAGAAGTGCCAGTTGATGATTTCACGAACTTGGGTGTCGAGCTGGGTCTTGGCTTCTTCGGAGGTCATGTGGGTCGGGGTTGAAGGACGGGAACTTTGGAAAGGGCGGCAGGAAACGAAAGCAGAAATCCATCCCTTTCGAGGCCCACTGTTTCGATCAGGTGAATCAGCCATTGAGGCATGCCGCCGATTGTCACGGCGCACTGCGGCCTGAAAGAGGGTCTGAAAGCAGCCCGTTTGCCTTAGCCCCCTGATGATCCGCCACGCCCTCGTTTTAGCACTTTTTTTCACTGCCGCCGCCAGCGCTGCGGACCTGTCGCATTTTGAGCAGCGCATCCGCCCGCTGTTGATTGCGAACTGCATCGACTGCCACGGCCCCGACAAGCAAAAAGGCGGCCTGCGTCTCGATTCGCGCGCAGGCTGGCAGACGGGGGGTGATTCCGGGCCCGCCATCGAGCCTGGCAAACTCGCCGACAGCAAGCTCTGGCATGCCGTCAGTTATACGGATCGCGATTTGAAAATGCCGCCCAAGCGCAAGCTCAAGGACAGCGAGATCGCCGACCTCAAACTCTGGATCGAATCCGGTGCGCCCGATCCGCGCGAAGCTGATGCCACGAAAATCGCCTCCGGCCGCCAGCCACGCGCCGACGCCAGCTTCTGGTCCTTTCAGCCGCCCGTTGATCACCCGCCGCCCTCCGTTCAAAACCAAGCCTGGCCCGCGAACGACATTGATCGCTTTATCCTCGCAAAACTGGAGGCGAATCAGCTCACACCTGCGCCAGACGCCGATCCCATCACTTTCATCCGCCGCCTCACCTTCGATCTCACCGGCCTACCACCGACGCAGGAGGAAGCAGACGCATTCGTCCGCGATTGCACCTCCGGCTCGTCATTCGTCATTCGTGATTCGTCATTGAAGGCGTTAACCGACCGTCTCCTCGCCTCCATCGCCTTCGCCGAGCGTTTCGCCTCGCACTGGCTCGACATCACACGCTTTGCCGAATCCTCCGGCGGTGGGCGCTCCCTGCCCTTCAAAGACGCCTGGCGGTTCCGCGATTACGTCTTCGAATCCATTCGCGATGATGCGCCCATTGACCGCATGATCACCGAGCAGATCGCGGGTGATCTCATGCCGCACACCAATGCCGCCGAGCGCCGCCGCCAGCTCACCGCCACCGGCTTCCTCGCCCTCGGCCCCACCAACTACGAGGAGCAGGACAAAGGCATGCTGCGCATGGACATCGTGGATGAGCAGCTC
>JBDNIB010000963.1:0-6308 GCA_041688535.1 Prosthecobacter sp. | reverse complement strand
CTGCGCCACCCGCTACCCATTCAATTCAGCGAGGCGGCCCATTTCTTTGACTTCGACCTCCCAACAGCCGGCTTGGCAAAGGATTCGTATGCGAGCTTCCGGCAATTTTATCGCGTTTATCCGCACTTCGCCAAAGTGGACTTGTGACTCTGGTTATACCCGGCCAATGGGCATCCGAACAGCGTACATGAACCTTGTCGCAGGCGAGTTCCAAGGAGTCTAAGCCGTGAGCAATGACACAAAAATCAGATTCCGCAGCAGTACGGCGGAGTTTCGTATTTTTACCCGACAGGCTAGAGAGAAAAGGTTCACCACCCAGAGATCGTGAGCTTGCCGATTGATTTGCCGGATTCGAGGCGGCGGTGACCTTCGAGGATGTGTTCGGCGTGGATGGGGCTGAGATTCTCATTGGCCGTGGCGGTAAGTTTGCCTGCATCAATGAGTTCGGCGACGCGACTGAGAATGTGGTGCTGCTCGATCATGTCGTCGGTCTTGAACATGGAACGGGTGAACATGAACTCCCAGCAGATGGTAACGCTTTTCATTTTGAAGGGGCCGCCCATGTCGAGGTGGGACTTGTGTCCGGTGATGAGGACGATGCCGCCCTGCGGGGCGATCATCTCGCCCATCGCGGCCCAGACGGCATCGACCTCGTTGAAGTTGGCGATGTAGTTGACGGTTTCGAAGCCGACTTCGCGGAGCTGGGCAGGCATGTCGCCGTGGTGGTTGATGATGTGGTCCGCACCGAGTTTGCGGCACCAATCGCCGCTTTCGGGGCGTGAAGCGGTGGCGATGACGGTCAGTCCGGCGAGCTTGGCCAATTGGATGGCGATGGAGCCAACGCCACCTGCGCCACCGATGATGAGGAGTGTTTTCCCTGTGTTTTTATCTGGGGCATCGAAGTCGATGTGGAGGCGGTGGAACAGGGACTCACAGGCGGTAAGTGCGGTCAGTGGGAGCGCGGCGCTGGTGGCCGCATCCAGGCTGGCGGGACGCTTAGCGACGATGCGTTCATCGACGAGTTGGTATTCGGCGTTCGAGCCTGGGCGGGTGATGTCACCGGCGTAATAGACGGCGTCGCCCGCTTTGAAGAGCGTGACTTGATCTCCGGTGCTCACGACGATGCCGGCGGCATCATAGCCGAGCGTCTTGGGCGCTGCGCCATCTGCGGGGCGGACTTTGTAATCAACTGGGTTGAGGCCGATGGCTTCGACTTTGACGAGGATGTCGTGTCCGCTGGGTGTGGGCGTGGGGAGTTCGACTTCGCGGGCGGAACCGGCGGCGCTGCTGTTGCGGAGGAATTGGAGGGCTTTCATTGTTTTCAAATTGGGGGATGCAGGCTACGCGATCAGTTCCTTGATCACTTGGCCACCGAACTGGTTGAGCTGCTTGTAGCGGCCCGCGTGGTAGTAGGTGAGCTTGTTGTCGTCAAGGCCGAGCAGTTGCAGGAGCGTGACGTGGAGGTCGCGGATGGGATGCACGCATTCCACGGCGCTGGCACCGATCTCATCGGTGGCACCGACAATGCTGCCTTTCTTCACGCCGCCACCGGCGAAGAGCATGGTCATGGCCTTGTTGTTGTGTCCGCGAACGAGGGAATAGACGCCGCCGCGCTTGTTATTGTCCGGCGTGCGGACGAATTCACCGGTCCAGATGACGAGCGTGTCGTCGAGCATGCCGCGCTGCTTGAGATCGCGGATCAGCGCGGCCATGCCACGATCCACGCTGCGGATGCGCTTAGTGTGGGCGCGTTCGAGGTAGTCCTGCATCTCGCGCAGGTAGGCGGTCATGCGTTTGTCTTCATTGGCGGTTGGCGCTCGGTTTAAGGTGAGCTGGAAGGCGCGGGTGACTTGTCGCTCGATGTTGCCCGCTTCTTTCTCGACTCGCAGCGCCAGGGCAATGGAGCGGTCGGTGATGAGATCGCTGTTCATCATGGTGAAGGCTTGCGGCGACACGGCGGCGGAGTCGCGCAGATAGCAGGACTCGGTTGGATTCGGCAGGTTGAAGACCTCCAAGAAGGGATCGGCCTGACCACGCACATGGTAGGCGTAGATGCTGCGGCGACTGCGCTCCGCCGGTGTGGGCGAGGGCTGATACGCGGGCGCGAGCGAGAACTGGATCATGCGTGGTTGCAGCGCGACCTCCATGTTGATCTCCGGTATGATGGGCAGGCAGCCGAGCGCGGGATTGAGCTCGCCGGTGACGTGTAGTATCGCATCGCGCAGTTCTTCAGCCCTCAGGCGGCGATTCGGGAAGTAGGCGAGCAGGTCATTGTCCGGATCGCGCTTCGCGTTGGTGAAGAAATCGACCGCGTTGGTGTTGGCGGGCATGGTCAGCTTCTTCACCGGCATGAAGCCCCACACATCCTCCGGCTTGTAGCGGCGATTCGTCCAAGCATCCGCCAGACCACCGGCGGTGGCGACGATCACACCATCCTCCGTCACGGCTTCAGCGGGCCAGCACTAATTGCACAGCGCCTATTCTTGGTTGTGAACGTGAACATGGATGAAATTGTGGACGTACTGCCTCCAAATGCCAATTTGATGAAAAGGTTAACCAACCAGAAAATTTATTCTGAGCGGATACGCCAATTTTGACAGCAAGCTTCCGTAGCACGTCATGCAGCGACGCGCGTGGTAGATCCCGGCTTGGAAAGGCTGGGCAGCAAAACGCCTGCCGCTCTGCGGCAAGCGCACTTCATCTGATCACATGGTTTTCGCCAAGGCCTACGCCAGCTTGTAGCAGTCGGCCCACTCAGCGCGTGGAGCTGGGCCTGCCAGGCGTGCGTTGGCCTCATCATTGCCGACGAAACGTTTCGTCTTCGGGTCGAACTGAAGATCGACGTTCATAAACTCGGCAATCGTGCCCAGGTTCAACACCTGCGTCAGCTCGCCCGCGATGCTGAAAGGTGACTCGGTGGTCGCGTTGCCCATGCAGGCCAGCACGAAGCTCTCGAAGTGGTTGAGCTTCGGCGGGTGGAGCGCCATCGCGTCTTTGAACTCCACCATCTTGGCACGCGGATAAACGAGCGAATGGCTGTCATGGGAGGCGCGTTGGACCAGGTAGTCGCCCTGCTTGCGGTGCAGCAGTGTGCCGGTGTTGCCGGGATTGGGGATGAGGGTTTTGCCATCCTTGTCGGGATCACCATACTTTTCGGCGACTTCGAATTTTGTGTCGCCGCCGGCCTTCCAGTGCAGCTCCACGGCGGGAAACTTTTCACCGCGTTCAGGAAACTCAAAGCGAATGTCGGAACTCAGCGGGTAGCTCACTTGATTGTAGTCCGCCAGCGCCAGGGGAGTGATGCGTGTGGGCAGGCCCAGCTTCAGGTGGTGATGGACAAAATCGATGATGTGCGCGCCCCAGTCACCAAACATGCCACCGCCGTAGAGGTGGAATCCACGCCAGTTGAAGGGGTGATACATTTTGCTGTAGGGCTTCACTTCTTGCGGTCCGCACCACAGGTCCCAGCTCTTCAGCGACTCGGGCATCTGCTCCGCCGCCGGATATCCCTGGATGCGCTCCGCCGCAGTCATGAACCACAGCGAAGGTGACTTTCGGGCTTCGATCTTCACGATGTCATCGACGATGCCCGCCGCGAGCATTTGCTTGAACTGGTCCGCACCGGCGGAGGTATGCCCCTGATTGCCCATCTGCGTGACCACCTTGAACTTCTTCTCGGCTCGCATGAGGATCTCCGCCTCTTCAAAGGTGTGCGTCAACGGCTTCTCTACATACACATGCTTGCCAATTGCCATCGCGTGAATCGCAGCGGTGAAGTGTGTGTGGTCGGGGGTGACGATGCTAACTGCATCAATGTCGCCGCCCATTTTGTCGAGCATCTCGCGGAAGTCGTGGAAACGCTTCACATCGGGAAAGGCGGCGAGGTTCTTGTCGATGCCTTTGGCCGTCACGAAATCGACATCCGTGAAGGCTACCGGCGTGGCCGAGCCTGCGGCCGTCAGCCCCGGAATGACACTGCCAGCACGCCCGCCTACACCGATGCAGCCCAGATTGATGCGCCGACTCGGCGGCAGCTTCGGATTGTCTGCTGCGCGTGCGCTGGTGAGATAGGCTGGCAGAAACGTGAAGCCGAATCCTGCGGTGACGGACTGTTTGACGAATCCGCGACGGGATGAATGGGGAGATATATTGGATGATTTCATGGTCTCAATGCAATGGGCGATTGTTCAGGGTATGCCCGGGTCTAAAAAAACGCCAGCAGCGAATCATCCGGTCACTGCATGAAAAGTCACACGAGCACTGAATCAGGGCTTCCCGCTTTCGTAGATCCTGGCGATTTCACTGGCGGTCAGGGCAGCGTTGAAGAGGAAGAACTCGTCCATGCTGCCGTTTAAATTGCGCACGGCGAATTCGGGGCCTTTGCGGTAAGCTGGTTCACTCCAGTTGCCGATGGAGGCCGCGCCGATGCTGACGCGATCCGCCAGATATTCGCCGGGGATGGCTTCGCTGCTGACGGGCTTGCCATTGGGGTAATGCGTCACGCGTTTGCCATCGGGATCATAGACGGTGGCGATCATTACCCACTGGCCGCTGAGCGATGGATTCCAGATCACCGGGGAGTAAAAGACGTGCTTGTCCGACTTGCCTTTAATGCTCTCGCGGCTTTTCACGGAGAAAAACAGTCGCCCGTCGTCCATGATCTGCCAGTGCGGCTCACCGAGATCGTGGCCCTCGGTGAGGAAGAGCGAGTTGTAGAGGCGAACGAGGCTGTTGATCTTCACCCAGGGCATGAGCGTGAGCGCATGATGTTCGCCTGGCACGTTCACGCGCACGCGGCTGCCGGTGGGGCTGAAATCCAGGGTACAGCCGGGCGTGCCCCAGCGATCGGCCACGTGGGCGGCGGCGACGATGGCTGCCTCGCCGACCTGAGCGGCATCAGTGACCGATTCATTCGGCAGATTTTGCCCTTCGGTGGCGCTCATCTGATAATAGGCGAGCAAACGCGGATCACGCCGCAGCGTGTCCGAAGCATGCAGCCATTCGGCGTGGCGTTTCTCGCGAGTTGCCGCCATTTTTGCGCGCATTTCGGCCATGCCGACGAAGCCAGTCGCGTCCGCTTGGAACGGCGCATTCTGTCCGCTCGCATCCCAGCGCAGCGCCCTTTTCTATCTTTTGCATGACCTCGGAGCGCGGATGCCACTCCACCTCGCCATCGAGCACATGGACCTCCGATTGCACGCCGGAGACGTTCATGGCGAATTCCGTGCCGAGATCCACGACCTCTCCGGCTGTGGTGTGAATGCGGAAACCGTGCGCGGGCTCAGGTACACGGGCGCGCACCTTGCCCTGCGTCACGCGCATCTCCATCGCCGAGATGATCTCAAATTCTGCCGCGCCCTCGACGATCACCGTCACGCCGCTGAACAGTTCGATCTGCGCCACGCCGGATGCCAGATGCAGCGGACCCGCTGGCAGCAGCGCACCATCGGCGAGGGCGACGCCCTTTTCCAAAACCGCCTCGGCCTGGCCCGCCAGCACGGCAAAACCACTGGCCTTCTGCTCCTCGGCTGGGCCTGTCTCCTGCTGCAACAGCACGCCCACCGTCATCAGCAGCGCTACCACGCGGCAGCCATCATGACCAGACTCGGCGTCCAGTAACGGGTCTGCTTCTTCACGGGTGTGAGTTGGCGCGTTGGCGCGTTTGCCTCCGACTTCAGCAGCATAGAAAGCGCGATGCGGTCGTAGTAGGCATGTCGTGCCTCGGGATCGACGGTCAGTTCCTGCACCTCCTGGGTACCGATTTGTTGTTCGATGCAGCCGACCAGCGTGTTACGCAGCCGGTGCAGTGTCACCTTGAGTCCGCCGACGCTGCGGCCCGTGCGTTCCGAATAATCCTACAGCGTGCCTTCGCTGGCGTAGCGATGCAGCAGCAGCTCACGATCCTGCGGGCGCAGCTTGATGAGGCACTGTTTGAGCGCCGCAGGCCTCTGGTCGAGGTCATCGTCACGCTTCGCCAGCTCCTCGGCAAAGGTTTCCTCCAGCTCGGCGCTGAACACCAGCCGCGAGTCACGCGCCTGCTGTTTGCGGAAGTCCAGCACCTCATAGCGCGCCACGGAGAAGGCCCATGCCTTGAAATTTGTGCCGAGCGTGAAATCGGCGCGTTTTCTCCAAAGGGTCGCATTCGCCTGCTGCGCCACATCTTGCGCCGAAGACTCGCCGGGTAGCAGCGAATGCACGTACAGCCGTAGCGGCAGTTGAATTTCCGTCAGCAGCGCAACGATCTGAGTTTCATGTTGGGCGGGGTCCATGGGTGGATGTTACTGCCAAATGCCAGCCGCGAGAAAAGG
>JBDNIB010000962.1:0-2998 GCA_041688535.1 Prosthecobacter sp. | reverse complement strand
GCAGACTGCGACCTTCGTCGCGGCGGTGTCAGCGAATTGTTCAAATTGCCGTCTTCTCCCGGCTTGAGCGAGGCATTGCGGGGCAAACTGCACTGGCGTGATGCCGTTCAGGAGACCAGTACGCGGAACCTCGACTTGCTGGCGCGTGGGGATGTCTTTGATCAAACCTCCGAAATGCTGTTGTCCAAGACCGCAGAGGAGATGCTGCACGAGATGGGCGAAGAATACGACTATGTCATCTTCGACAGCGCTCCGGTGCTCGTGGCCGATGACACCGCCAGCTTTGCGCCGAAACTTGACTGCATTCTCTTTGTCGTCCGCATGTCCTCCACCATGGCTCGTCTCTCTGGCAAGGCCCTCGATCTGCTCTACGAGCGCCAGGTAAACGTGGGTGGTGTGATTCTAAATCGCTCAAGCTCCAACTTGAAAGAGTACACCTATTACAACTACGCCAGCTACTACTACGCACCGGCCAAAACGAAACCGCAGTCTTCAGAACCTGCTGCGGCGGAGTCTTGATTTGTCTCAAGCGAGTGAAAATCAAAAGGCGCGGGAGTTGATGCTCCCGCGCCTTTCTTTTTAGAAAGTAACGTTCCAATCAGGCTAGCTCGGCGAGCTTGGCTTTCACGGCGTCAAAGTTCGGCAGATCTTTCGGCGTCGGGGTCTGCTCGGCGTATTGGATGACGCCGTTTTTGTCGATGACAAAGGCGGCACGGGCGGAGGTGTCGCCGATGCCAGCGAGAGCCGGGAAGACCACGTCGTATGCCTTGGTGGTTTCCTTGTTCAGGTCGCTGACCAGGGTGATACCGATCTTTTCTTTCTGCGCCCAGGCTTCCTGCGCAAAGGGGCTGTCCACGCTGATGCCGATGACTTCGGCGTTCAGGTCGCTGTAGCTGCTGAGACCAGCGGTGATATCGCACAGTTCCTGGGTGCAAACGCCGGTGAAGGCGAGCGGGAAGAACAGCAGGACGGTGTTCTTGTCAGCGGGGAGCGAGACATCGCTCAGGCCGGAGGCGTTTTTGGACTTGAGGGTGAAGGTGGGGGCGGTGGAGCCGACGGAGAGTGCCATAGAGGTTGTGTAGGTGTGGGTTGCGTTCAGGCCGGGTGGCCGGGAGTGCAGACATCAAGGCCAGACTGGCCGCCGGGTCAAATCTAACATTGCAGGCCGCTGTGCTGGCTGCCTCCCAGCGATAGCAGTTTCTGCAAAGTAATTGAGAGCTTTAGCTCGCTCTGGATGGCATGGGCGCTTTCCAGAACGAGCTAAAGCTCTGAACTACTTTCTTCGGCCTGCTTTACTTCAAGCTCAGGATGAACGCCTTCACGTCCGCGAACTCCTGCGGCTTCAGGATGAGATTCATCGGTGGCATCGGGCTGATCGGCGTGGCGGTGTAGCCTTCGGCGATCTTGGCGTTGGGATTGATAAGACTTTCGAGGATGTAGGCGGCGTCTTTGCGCGTGGCGATGCCGTCCAGCGCGGGACCCACAGCGCTGCCCTGGCCTTTGAGCATGTGGCAGTTCTTGCAGGCGGCCACGGGATGCTCCCAGAAGATTTTTTCACCGCGTGGCACATCACCGACTAGATTCGCTTCGTCTTCCTCCACTTCGGGGATCAGTTCGCAGAGCTTCACGTCATCGAAGTAAGTGTCGCCCTTGCCGACGTGGAGGAGGTTGATGCTGGCCTTCGGGCGCGTCTTGCTGTTGAAGGTCACATCGACTTCGGTCCAGTCCTGCGTGCGGGTGATCGCTTTCGTCTGCGCACGGCCAATGTGGTCATTGAGGCTGGCTTTGCCTTTGAAGCCATGCGTTTTGATCCAGGCGCTGAGTTTGTACTCCGTGTTCGGCTTCAGCGGCACGTCGGCAAAGAAACTGGTGTCGGCATCATCACGCGTGATGATGCGGAAGCTGTGCTTGCCGCGGTGGCTCATCTTCTCATCGGTGACGCTGCTCCATGCGGCTTCCGCGTTGCCGGGCTTCTTGCCGTAATCGCGGCGCTTCCAGCCGGTGGGCGTTTTGGCACCGGTAGCGATCTCTTCAAAGCCGGGATTCGGCAGTAGATTCGGCCCTTCTTGGTAATTCAGCGCCTTGTGCTTCTGGCCGAGCATCTTCGCGGCCTCGGCCAGCCATTCGTCGGCCTTCGCCACCGGATCAGCAGCCAGTTTTTTGACCAATGTCTGAATCTCCGGCGTGGTGGCAAAATCCGCAAGCTTCACGAACGCGGCGAGGCGCGTCTGCAGATCGGGATCAGAAAAGACGCCAGAGCCAAAGAAGAGATCCTGCGCAGCCTTGTCGTTGCCGAGAGCGCGAATAGCGTTGCGGCGGAGTTTCGCGTCTTTGGAGATGAGGGCGGCTTGGTGGGTTTTGGCGTCGAGCTTGTCGAGACCGTCGAGTGTCCAGAGGGCGTGTATGGCTTTCGAGCCTTCCATTAGAGCTAATTTTGCATGCAACCCATCGGACAAAGCGAACTTAGACTCTTTCAATTGCCTTTGTGCATGCAGTCTGGTGTATTGATGTGCCGATTCCAAATTGTTGAGAACATCCGTCGTCGTTGGTGGTGGTTTTGGGATTGCCCCGGTCCAGTTATCAAGGCCCTTCCCCACAATCCGATAAATCCGCCCCCGGCTGTGATCGCGCAGATCATTTTCATGCGCCCCGCCAATGCCCGTTGTCGCCACGAAGCCACCGCGTTCTTTGCTCGGCGTGGGATTGTGCTGGATGATGAAGTTTTGGAAATCGGCGACCCATACGGCACCATCGGGGCCGACTTCTGCATGCACGGGGCTGTTCCATTCATCGCTGCTGGCGTAGAGGTTCATGAAGTCCAGCGCCTTCCAGCCGGCACCGTCGGGTTGCACGTCCATGAGGGCGACGACCTTCATCGTCGGCTCGCAGATCATCGCTTTGCCTTGGAAGCGCTGCGGTAAGGCATCGCTGTAGATGAAATTGCTGCCCGCAGCGGCGGTGTAACCGCCGAAGACATCCACCTGGCGGAAGTTCGGCG
>JBDNIB010000961.1:0-3420 GCA_041688535.1 Prosthecobacter sp. | reverse complement strand
CTCCGCGATGGGCAAAGGCGGCGACCCTGCTTATGTCGAAACCAACCATGGCCGCGTCATCGACGCTAAAGGTACCAAGGCCCGCTACGTCCGCCTTTGGAGCAACGGCAACACCAGCAACGACATGAACCACTACTGTGAGGTTCAGGTCTATGGCACGCCTGCCAAGTAAGCTGCTTCAGCCCTCGGTTTGATTCACCCCGCCGTGCAGCATCCCTGCACGGCGGTTTTTTTATGTTCTCTGTTCCGCCTCACACATCGACCACCTTGCCGCCACGCCCCTTGGTCTGCCACTGCTGGTAGAGTTCCAGCTCGCGCTGCACCAGCTTCAGGCAGAACGCCACCACGGCCGCGTCATCGAGATAGCCGACCCCAAGGAGAACATCGGGGATCACATCCGCTGGATTCAACACATACAGCAGGGCCAGCGACACCGCGCTGATCGCCCAATAGGGCACCTCGCGGTAGGAGCCGCTCCAGTAGTCCTTGACCATGCTCAGCATGACCTTCGCCTGCTCAAACACCTGTTTCAGCTTCGGCAGCTTATGCTCAATGTCCTGCGCGCGCTGATTGACTTTGGCGATGTCCAGATCATGGTCGCGGGAGGATGAGTTGCTCATGCAAAATGCTAAACCTAAGCCCCGCAATGTCCAGCAGCGGGTCAAAAGAAGCCACCAGCGCACCTAGTTGAACACGTCTCTGACGCGACCGTCTGGAATCAAATCGCCTCAACCTCCCCCCCCCAAAGAACGCTTATGAAGCGAATCCTCACCACTCTGTTGACGGGATGGGCCATGCTCAGCGGAAACTCAACGGCTCCCGCTCAATCAGCCGCGCCATCACGGGTTATCATCGTCTTCGACGCCTCCGGCAGCATGTACGGCTAGGTACCCGGCGGTGTGAAGATCGACATCGCCAAAAAGGCCGTGGGTGACATCGTCAGTTCGATCAATCCGGGGATGGAACTCGGCCTCATCGCTTATTGTCACCGCAAAAAAGGCGATTGTGCGGACATTGAGCTGCTCGTCCCGCCGCAGCCCAACAGCGCAGCCGTCATTCTGCAAGCGGTGTCCAAATTGGAACCCAAGGGCAAGACACTGCTCACCGCCGCCGTCATCCAGGCGGCACAGTATTTGAAATTTGAAGAGGCCCGAGCGTCGGTCATTCTCGTCAGCGACGGTGTTGAGACCTGCGAAAAAGATCCCTGCATGGCCGCTGAGGAGCTGGAGCGCCTCGGCATCGACTTCACCTGCCACGTTATCGGTTTCGAGCTGAAACCGGGTGAATCCTCCGGTCTGGAGTGTCTCGCCAAAAAAACCGGCGGCATGTGCCTCGCGGCAAAAGACGCCGTTTCGCTGAAATCGTCTCTCGAAATCGCCATGAAGCAGGTGGCGAAGCCGATGACGACGCTGATCATCGAGGCAAAGAAATCCTCCGGTGGTGAATTGATCGACGGCTTGTCATTCCAGGTGTTCGCGGACGGCGCAGGTGAAAATGCCAGCGCCAATGGCACCGGCGGACGCTGGAGCACGGAACTGCCCAAGGCAGGCAAGTACACCATCAGCGCGAAGCTCGGCGGCAAGTCCCTCGAACTCGACGCGAGCCTCAAAGAGGGCGAAACGGTAACCAAGGAGGTTGTTTTCGCCAAAACCGGCCTCAAAGCAGTTGCATTCGACAAAGAAGGCGGTGTCGCATTTGAAAAGACGTTATGGGATCTGTATGGCCCCGCCGATGCCGAGGGCAACCGCACCAAAATCGCCTACAGCTATGACGCCCGCCCCTTCCCAAAGTTGCGGCTGGCACCTACCTACTCACCGCCACACGCGGCGTCGCCACGGCCAGCGTGGAGATCATTGTCAAAGAAGGTGTGCCGCAGGAGGTGCGGGTCATCCTCGGCAGTGGCAATCTCAAGCTCAGCGCCATCTCCGCCGAAGGCCAGCCCCCCATCGCGAAAGACCTTCTCTGGGACATCTACTCACCGCCAGATGCCGAGGGTCAGCGCAAAAAGCTCGGTTACAGCTATGATGCGCAGCCCACGCTCAGCCTGCCTGCGGGCAAGTTCACCGTCGAAGCCAAAGTGGGTGATGCCAAAGGTACCGCCACCATCGAGATCGCAGCAGGCAAGACGATTGAAAAGACCCTCATCCTTGGCGCAGGACGGGTGAAGCTCTCCGCCAGCGCCGCCGCAGGCCAACCGCCCATCACAAGTGAACTCGCGTGGGATGTTTTTGACGAGCCAGACGCGGAAGGAAACCGCCCGAAGGTGTCCTACAGCTTCGACAACCAGCCCACGCTGAGCCTGCCTGCCGGCAAATACCAAGCCCAGGTACAATGGGGCAGTGCGCTGGTAAAAAAGGACATCCAGATCGCCGCCGGCACGCTCGCCGTAACCGCCCACATGGCGGAAGGCGCAGTTCCTGCCCCCGACGATTTGACCTGGGAAATTTTAGGCGAGGCCAATGCCGAAGGCGAGCGCCCCAAGGTGGCCTACAACTACGACGCGACGCCCAAATTCCGTGTCATTGCAGGCAAATATCTCATCACCGTGAAACGCGGCGGTGTCAGCGCTCAAACCGAGTTCGATGTCGTCGCTGGCAAACTCAACACCAAGCCTGTCATCCTCAATGCAGGCATGCTCAAGCTCAGTTCCAGCACTCCCGGCGGCTGGGACATCTACGGACCACAGGACGCGGAGGGGAACCGCAAAAAAAATCTTCTACTCCTACGATGCCAGCATCAAGGTGGCGGCCCCGGCGGGCAAAGTCCTCGTCGTGCGCAGCGAGAATGAGAAAAAAGCCGAGCAGGAGATCGACGTGAAGGCGAACACGCTCACCGAACTCACGCTCGATGCGAAATGAGCGACTCACCCGCCATCTCGCAGCCGTTGTGACGCCAATCGCGCATGAATAAGCACATCCCGTAGCCAAACTTTAACGTCATTGTGACTTGTGATGTCACTCATGCTAGCGGACGCTAGGTACTCTATGAAACTTACCTCCATTCTATTGATCGGACTGCTTGCAGGCATTGCCTCTTGCAACAAAACACCGGAAGCTGACAAGGCAGCCGAAGACACGAAGAAAGCCGTCGAGGCCGTCAAAGAAGCTATCATGTCGAACGCTGAAGTAGCCGCCAAAGAAATGGAAGCAGCCAAAGAAGCGACGGCAAAGAAGGCCGCCGAAATGAAGGTAGCGGCTGAACAAGAAGCCGCCGTTCTCAAGGAAGCCGCCGAAAAGAAAGCCGCTGAAGCAGCCAAGGCCATTGAAGAAGCCGCGCAGAAGGCCAAGGAAGCCCTGACCCCGGCACCAGCAGCACCCGAACCTCCGGCTGTTCCAGCCGCACCACCAGCAGTGCCTGCAGTGCCGAACTGATCATCGTTCCATCACGCATTACGCGAAGAGCGTCAGGATCATCCTGACG
>JBDNIB010000015.1:0-3356 GCA_041688535.1 Prosthecobacter sp. | reverse complement strand
GCGCCGCACCTGCAACGTCAGCAGCGTCTGGCCAACGTGAACATGGTGCCGCCGATGGAACTGTCCTCCCCGGCACCACGCCGCCGCCGTGTGTCCATCGCGCAACAGCGTGCGCACCGTGGCGAACGCCTGCGCCTGTTCACCGAAGGTGTGCTGGTCGTCGGTGCCATCGCCGCCGTGGTCGGCTGGCTGAATCAGTGGTTCCACTTCTGGAGCTGACACGACAAAGCGGGCGTTTTCACGCCCGCTCAGTCCATCACGAGTTAAAAAACTCGGTCGATCATGCCTTGCCCCAAAGCTTGAGCAGCGTGCTAGCCATGTCGGCAGGTGAATCAGCCACAGCAATGCCGCACTCGGCAAGAATGCGCTTTTTGGCGGCGGCGGTGTCGTCAGCGCCACCGATGATCGCCCCGGCATGACCCATGCGGCGTCCAGGAGGCGCAGTCGCACCGGCGATGAAGGCCGCGATCGGCTTTTTGCAATGTTCCTTGGCCCACAGGCCGGCTTCGACTTCAGCCGTGCCACCGATTTCGCCGATCATGATGATCGCTTCGGTTTCCGGGTCGTCGTTGAACATTTTGAGCACGTCGAGGTGATTGGTGCCGTTCACCGGATCACCGCCGATGCCGACGCAGGTGCTCTGACCATAACCCCGCGTCGTGAGCTGCCAGACAGCTTCATAAGTGAGCGTGCCGGAGCGGCTGACCACACCCACGTTGCCGCGCTTGTGAATGTAACCAGGAGCGATGCCGATGCGGCAGCCGCCGTGGGATTTTTCGCCACGTCCTGGCGTCACCAAGCCGGGGCAGTTCGGGCCGATGAGGCGGGTGCGGCTGCCCAGCATGGCCGCCCTGACCTTGATCATGTCATTGACCGGGATGCCTTCGGTGATGGCGACGACGAGATCGAGTCCGGCGTCCATGCCTTCGAGAATCGCGTCTGCGGCGAAGGGCGGCGGCACAAAAATCACACTCACGGTCGCGCCGGTTTCGCGGGCAGCCTCGGCCACGGTGTCAAACACCGGCACTTTTTTACCGCTGTGCTCGAACACCTGCCCGCCCTTGCCTGGAGTCACGCCGGCGACGAGCTGGGTGCCGTAGTCGATGGAAGCCTTCGCATGACGCGAACCAAAATCGCCGGTGATGCCTTGGACAAGAATGCGGGTGTCAGTTTCAACGAGAATGGCCATCGGAGTGAGTCAGTGGGGGAGTTTTTGGGGCGGGAAAAGCCGCGCATCATAGAAGCCCGCCCCGCTGCGTCAAGGCGGCGGCGGAACATTCTCAACGAGACGCCACAGCTTCGGGACAAATACGATGCAGCCGACAGTCAGTGCCGCCAGCGCCGCCAGCAGCACGGCGGCAGCGGCTGTGTCCTTCACCCGGCGGATGGGTTCCTCCCGTTCCTGGCTGACACGATCCGCCAGCACCTCCAGCGCCGTATTCAGCAGTTCCGCCACCCACACCAGCCCTGCGGCCAGCACGACCGCGCACCATTCCCAGGCAGCAAGCCCCAATCCCAGACCAAACACCAGCACCAACAGGGTCGCGATGGCATGCACCTGAAGATTGCGCTGCGTACGCAGCGCCCAGCAGCAGCCCTGCCACGCCGGACCGAAGCTGCGGCACACGGAAACGAACCAGCGGAACATGCGCCGCTACTGGCTGCCGATGGGTTTTTCCGCAGGTGCCGACTCAGGCTGGGGAGCTGAGACCCTTTTCACAATTTCCCGGAACTCTTCCAGCCATCCAGCAGCATCAGGGTGACTCGGATTGTTCTGAATGATCTTGAGCATGTCCGCGAGGGAGGTGACCGCATTGAGATTGTTGGTCAGCAGGAAGCTGTTTTTGTCCCACTGCAGACGCGGCCCCTTCTCTTTATAAAAGAGATTGAACTCGGCCTCGCTCATGACGGCCTTGCGCAGCGCCAACTCGGCATTGATGCGCGCATCCCACTGCGCGGGCAGCTCAGTGGGCTTCTCGGCCAGATAGTAGGGGAAAATGACGCTGGAGTAGATCCCGGCCACCTCCAATGGCGAGTATTCCCATTCTTTGCGGTTCAGATAATCATCCAACAGATAGGCGCTGGCGAATTCTGTACCCTTCACAGATTGACGCAGGGCCCCCATGAGTGCTCCACCCGGTCCACCGCCGCCACCGCCTTTACGAGCAGCACCGCCGCCTTTGGCTCCCGAGTCCTTCGCTTCCACCGCACCAGAAGCCGTGTGCTTGGTCGATGCCTGCACGGCAGTGATCGCCCTGCCCATAAATGCCTTTAGCGCCGTCACCAGTGGTCCCATTTTCTTCACCTCCTCGATGTCCTGGGCTTGAATCGTCAGCACCAGATATTCCAGTTGCAAAGCCAGGGCCATTTTAAAATCATCGTCCTTCAGCCGCGTCTCGTTGTTGTCCCGCCATGTCGTGAAATCCGTCTGTTTCAGATTTCTGCGCTCAAAGTGCTCCAACCGATAGCAATCCAGATACAGCGCCAACGCCGCTGCCTCACTCGCCATCCCTTCACGGAATTTCGTCAGCGCCGCACCAAAAACACCGCTGCGCCCCTGGCCGATCAGCGCCGCCGCCTTTTCCAGCTCCTTCAGGATATGCGCCGTCTGCGCTGGCGTCAGCAGCACCTGCGAGGCTGAGGGAGCCGGGGAATTCTCGGGGACGGACTCCGCCGGAGATTGTGCGGCGACGGGAGCGGCCAGCAGCACGGCCAGTAGGGGCAGGATTTGGATTGGTTTCATGATGGGTCGTGAAAAGCAGTAAACACAGCAAAACGCCGGCAGACGCAGAAAAAAATCTCAGCGGCGAAAATCTTTCTTCCAACGCCCCTCCGCGCCGAAAACTTGGACTTGGCTGCACAAACTCTGCGTTTATCAGTGCCGTACTCACGCCATGACACGCCTCAGCATCCTCCTCACCATCGTTTCTCTCTTTGCCCGCCCCATTCTCGCCGCCGACCCGCCCGTCACCTATGTCGCCGAGATGAGCGGCATGGTCTGCGGCGGCTGCAAGGAGCACGTCACCGCCGCCTTCACCAAGCTCGCAGGGGTTTCCAACGTCGCCATCGTCGTCGGCGACAAACCCGGCACGCAAAAAGTCACCGTCACCTCCACCTCCGCCAGCCTCACCAAGGAACAGGCGGTCGCCGCCCTCGGCACCTCCGCCGACACTTACATCGTGCATCAGTGGCAGAAGGCCCAGTGAGCCACCACTGCGCCTCATTGGAGTTGTGGACGAAACAGCTTGCCTGCACAGCCATACGCGCCACTATCCGCGTTCGCCTTTTCACCCCGAAGAGGCTTGAACTGGGACAGGTGTCAGAGTGGTCTAATGAGCACGCCTGGAAAGCGTGTG
>JBDNIB010000960.1:0-11687 GCA_041688535.1 Prosthecobacter sp. | reverse complement strand
GAAGCGAAGCCCGCCGGTCGTGGCGATGCCGCTGCGATCAGCCTGAACAAGAGCGCCAAGAAACAAAGCGGCGGTGAAAACCAAGCGCCGTTTTTCGTCGCTACGCTCGCGGCCTTCCGCCGTGTGTATGATCTTGGTCGTCGCGACGATCCGCAGAACCTCGGACTCGTCGTCATGGATGAAGCCTTCAGCAAGCTCAGCGGCGATCGCATTGACGACTGTCTCGCTTTGGCTCGCAACTTCGGCCTCCAGCTCATTATGGCCTTCCCCGAAGACCGCCTACCCACCATGTTCCAACACGCCGACACCGTGGTGCAATGCCGCGTGGAGCGCAGCTACGACGAGGAAACCGAGCAGGTTCAAAATATCGAAAACTGGGTGGTGAGAGTCGAAGGCAGCCGATTGGCGGAGCTGATGGAATGAAATGGCTCAAGACACTTCACGAACAATGGATGACCGCCCGGAAACGGCGCGTGGCAGCCTCCGTGCGCTCGTTTCGGCGTGAGTGGGAGGATTTGCTGGATGATGCCGGATTGAAATCGGCGGAGGATCGTCAGGCAGCGCAGCGGGAGGCGGAAAAGCTACCGCAACTCAAGCTGCACCGCCTGCGCGGCCGACCGCACATCGTTTTGAAGATCGAGGTGCCGCTGGAGTCGGAAGCATGGCTGCACGGGCAGTTTGGCACCCAAACGGGCGCGACAGCGCAGCAGCAAGCGCTCGGTGTGGTGAAAATTTGGACGGCGAAAATACATCCGCTGCTGCCAGAGGCGTGGAACGCACTGTGCAGCCGATTGGAGGCCGAATTCGGCATTCCTCGCGCCGTGGAGCCGTTTCGCTGGCTGGAGGCGAATCGCGTCGATGAGCTGCTGCGGTTGTTGTTTCAGCTCACGAACCGCGAGTGGCCGGAAGGCACGTTGATTCGCGATGCGAGCACGCAGCTCGGTTACGACTCCAAACATCTCGAAAACCAACAGAGCTTCATCGAGCGAGCCATGGAGCAGCTTTTTGGCCGCGAGACACCGCTGGAGGCGTTGGGTATTCAGACGAGCAATAGCGTGCTGCACTACTCCGGGCCACTGGTGCTGCATTTTGAAGACCACACGCAGACGCTGGACCTGCGCTTCGAGTCCACGTTGTCCGTGGCTGAGTTGGAGCGTGCCACCCACGTCACCACCACGGCCGAACGCCTGCTCACAGTGGAGAATCGCAAGACAACCTTCCTTCAACTCAGTAGGGCGGATGCACACCGCAGCACGCTGATCGTCGCCACCTCGTTTCCCACACTTGCAGTGAAGCTCCTGCTGCAAAAACTGCCGCCCGCGCTGTCGCATCATCATTTCGGCGATACGGACCCGAGCGGTTGGGACATCCTGCGAAAGTTGCGCGAGGTGTCAGGCCGGGAGGTGACGCCGTTTCACATGGCATGGCGGCCTTGGACCCAGTCGTCGCTGCTAACCCAGCGTGATCTCAAAATCATCGAACGTCTTCTCGCTGATCCGTGCATGAGCGACGGCCATGCAGCTTTGCAGGCGATGCGCGATTCAGGACAGCGTGGTGATTTTGAGCAGGAATCGCTGGGCAGGCCGACTTTGGCGGAATGGCCGTTTTACGAGGGCGTGTAAACGAGTTTTCTCTCGAATCGCACAGGAACGCTCGTTGACTGGAAGGCTGCGTGAGCGAAACATTCGGCATCATGGCCTCTCCCACCGACCGCGCGCACACGATTGCTGTTTTCTGCGACTTCGAAAACCTCGCCATCGGGGTGCGGGACGCGAAGTATGACAAGTTCGACATGAACAAGGTGCTCTCCCGCCTGCTGCTGAAGGGCAGCATCGTGGTGAAGAAAGCCTACTGCGACTGGGACCGCTACAAGAGCTTCAAGGCGGCGGTGCATGAGGCATCGTTCGAGCTGATCGAGATCCCCCATGTGCGGCAGTCGGGCAAGAACTCGGCAGACATCCGCATGGTCGTGGACGCGCTGGATCTCTGCTACACGAAGCCGCATGTCGATACCTTTGCCATCGTCTCAGGTGACTCGGATTTCTCGCCGTTAGTGAGCAAGCTGCGCGAGAACAACAAAACCGTCATCGGCGTCGGCGTGAAGCAGTCCACCAGCGGGCTGTTCATCGACAACTGCGACGAATTCATTTTCTATGACGATCTGGTGCGCGAGGAGGAGAAGACCAGGACGCGTCTCGAACGTGGCAAGCCGGCACCCTCAGCCACCAAGTCCACCGCATCGCAGGAGAAGAAGCCAGGCGGTGATCCCGAAAAGGCGCTCCAGCTCGTGGTTGAAACGGTCGAGGCCATGCTCGGCCGCAGCGGCAGCGACACGGTGTGGGCCGGTCCGGTGAAGCAGGCGATTCGCCGCCGCCAGCCGCAGTTCGACGAACGCTTTTATGGCTTCAGCACCTTCAGCGCGCTGCTGGAAGCGGCGGCGGAACGCGGATTCATGAAGCTGGAGAAGAATGAGAACGGCTATCGGATCAAGGTAGGTGCGGCGGAGGAATGAAAACACTGCTGCTCATTATGATCGGCCTTGTCGGGCTGGTGAACTGCATGACCAAGGTACGCATGGCCGAAGATTTTGACCATCTGGCACGCAACAAAGGATCTACACAGGCAGCCTGGGCATAGCTCCGTGGGAATACTGTGACTCAGATGCCGAGTGGCATCATTTCTACTATCGATGGTTCACCCAAAACAGGGAGCACACACGCCGGTTCAAGATTAGCCGCGATCTGGTGACGATGCCGCTTGAGCGGCCCGTGGACGGCTTTTACAAGACTGTGTCGATGGAGGCCGTGATGAAGAACGGTCGGATTGAGAGGTTTGAAACTCTCATGGGACATTATCCTCCTCTAGTTTCGGTTCACTGAGCGCTGCGCTCGAAGGCTGCGGATTTATCCTCCAGCAACGCGAGTGTTTCGCCGGCGAGATAGAGTGATCCGGCGATCAGGACGCGATCTCTGTTCTTCACGGCCTGCAAGGCATCAGCGATATCTGCATGTGTTGTCACGGGACGTGGTTCATGACCGAGGCTGGTCCAAATCTCACGCAACTTCTCCGCAGGCAGCGCTCGGGGCGAATTGAAGCCGGTGAAATGCCACGCGGCAGCGATGGGGGCGAGTTCACGCAGCACGGCGGCAGTGTCTTTGCCGGCGACGGCACCGAAGATGATCTCGGCCTGTTCATTCGGAAACTGTTCGCGCCAAGTCTGCGCAAGAGCCTGGGCGGCTTCGAGATTGTGGGCACCATCGATGATGAAGCCACCGACTTTTTGGAAGCGTCCTGGCCACTGCACCTCACGCAGGCCGCGCGTGATCACATCGTTAACGAGTTCGAATCCGGCGGCACGCAGCGCGGCGACGGCCATGGCGGCGTTCCAGCGCTGATGCGTACCGGCAAGACCGGTTGCGCCGCTCCATGGGGTTTCGATGATTGTCAGCGCTGCGCCGCGCTCTGCGGCGGTGCGCTGGATGACATCCAGCACCTCGTCGGACTGCCGCATCGTGATGACCGGCACGCCGGGCTTGATGATGCCAGCCTTTTCGGCGGCGATCTTGGCGAGTGTGTCCCCCAGCATGTCCATGTGGTCCCAGCCGATGGGCGTGATGACGCTGACGGCGGGCGTGATGGCGTTTGTGGCATCGAGACGACCGCCGAGGCCAGTTTCGAGCACGACCCACGGGTTTCCACACTGCGCGAACCATTCGAGCGCGAGGGCGAGCGTGAGTTCGAAGAACGTCGGATGCGGCTCCCAGCCGGCGACGCGTTCTCGCAGCCGGGTGATACCTGCGGCGATCTCATCCTGCGTGATCATGCGCTCTGCGTCGCGGATGCGCTCGCCGAACTGAATCAGGTGCGGCGAGGTGAAGAGGCCGGCACTGATGCCGCCTGCTTTCAGAATCGAATGCATGAAGGCGCAGGTGGAGCCCTTGCCGTTCGTGCCGGCGACGTGGATAAATTTCTGGCTGGCGGCGGGGAGGCGCAACTCACGCAGCAGGCGCTGCATGTTGTCCAGCCCCAGCTTGATGCCGAAAAATTGGGTGCCGTAGAGCCAGTCGATTTCGTGTTGCGCCGTGTCGTGTGTCATTCCCGTGGGGCACGGTGGCTGCGCAGGAATCACGACGCAACTCTCGGCTTTCACGATGAATGACCAGCGCTAACGTGCCGCCGCATGTCCGTGACTCCCGCTTCTGACTCCTCGACCTGGCTCAAATGCTTCTGGTGGCTGCTGGCCGCCGTTTTCATCGCGCGCATTGGCGTGATGCTGCTGTTTGTGAGTGGGACGGACCTGGCAGGTGACGAGGCGTATTATTGGGACTGGGGCCGCCGACCGGACTGGTGCTACTACAGCAAGCCGCCAATGATCGGCTGGATGATGGGCGTGATCGGCTGGCTCACGGGAAATGCGGAGTGGGGCATCCGTTTTGCGGCGCTGCTGCTCGGCACGACGACGCTGGTGGTGATCCACCGCATCGCGCTGGTGCTGTTTGATGCCAAAACCGCCTTTCTCACCGCCGTGCTGGTGCTGTTGACGATTGCGAACGCGGGACTGAACCTGCTGCTGACAATTGATGCGCCCCTGCTGCTGAGTTGGACGCTGGGGCTGCTGCTGTTCTGGCATGCGGCGCAGAAGCCGACCTGCAACACGCGCTGGCTCGCGCTGGCGCTGGTCATTGGCATCGGCACGCTGAGCAAGCAGATGATGCTGGCGTTTCCGGCGCTGATGCTGCTGTTCGCCGTCGTTTCGCGTGAGGACCGGGGGCTGTTGCGGAATGCGCGCATGTGGGCGGCCATGCTGCTCGGCATGGCCTTCATCATTCCCGTGCTGCGCTGGAATCAGGCGCACGCATGGATCACGCTGGAGCACACGAAACATCATTTTGACGCGCAGAGCCTCGGTGTTGGCAAATGGCTCGGTCGCACGCTCGAAAACGTGGGCCTCCAGGCGCTGATCTACACGCCGGTGACGTTCGTGGCGCTCGTGGCGGCGATGATCTTGGCGGTGAAGCAGCGGGCGCGGCTCACGCGACCTGCGCTATTCCTCATGCTGGCCTCAGCCCCTGCACTGGCATGTTTTGCGCTGCTGGCGCTGCGCCAGCGCATCAACCCGAACTGGCCCGCGGCTTTCTTTGTGCCGGCGTTTGTGCTGGCGGCGGCGTGGATCCGCGGATGGCTGCCGACGAAGGCGAATCCCGCCTGGGAGCGCTGGTCGCTGCGAATCGGCGGAGCGCTGACGCTCATCGTGCATCTCGTGCTCGTCATCGTCTTCAGCACGCAGTTGAAGGGCATCGACCGCCTCGCGAGCCTGCGTGGCTGGCGCGAATCGGGCATCGAGGCGCAGAAGTTTCTCGATCAGGTGCCGCGGAAGGACAAGACCTTCGTCATGGCACTCGGACATCGCTACCACGCGGCGGAGATGGCTTTCTACATGCCGTCGCATCCCCGGGTCTATCGCTGGGAACCCAGCGGCACGACGCAGTCGCAATACGAAATCTGGCCCGGGCCGGAGGAACGAATCGGCGATGACGCGCTCATTCTGCTACCTGCGGCAGGTGAGGTCACGGTGTTGAATTCGGAAGTGGCTGAGGCGTTTGAGGCCGTGGAACATCTTGGCCGCATCCACATTCCCCAGAGCGGCGAGTCGCGTGACTTCAGCGTGTTTCTGGGGCGGAATTTGAAATCGTGGAAGGCGATCCGTCCATGAACACCTGGGATCTCAGCCTGCTGCATCAAATCAACGCCGCGTGGTCGCATCCAGTGCTCGACTGGCTGATGCCAGCGCTTTCCGCCATCGAGGCCTGGCTGCCGCTGATCATCGCCGCCGTGCTGCTCACGGCATGGCGCGGTGACAAAAAAGCGCACGTCATGCTGCTCTGCCTCGGCCTCGCGATTGGACTGGGCGATGGCGTGATTTCCAACACGATGAAGAAGACCATCGGCCGCGTGCGGCCGCGCGATGCGCAGGCAGACGTGATCGTGCGCGATCTCGGCATCGCCTCGCCCGCGTTCATGCGTTTGTTCGAGAAACCGGTGGTCAAACCCAGTGAGCCGAATGGCGAAACACGCGGCAAGTCCTTCCCTTCCAGCCACACGATCAATCTCTTCGCCGCCGCCACCGTCATCGCCTGCTTTTATCGCCGCGCTGGCATGCTGATGTATTTGCTGGCCGCTGCGGTCGCGTATTCTCGAGTCTATTGCGGTGCTCACTGGCCGAGTGACATTCCTCCGTCGATCGCGATCGGAGTTTTGGTGGCCTTGGGGGTGGTTTGGGTGACAAGACGCTTCACAGCGGCCAGTCGATCTCCGTCTCACCGTGCATGATTTCGGCGAGGACGGGGATGTCGAGGAAGTGCTCCAGCACCATGCGGTTGCTGATGCTGGAGGCATCGCGTTCGTCGTGGACGTGATTTAAGATGAGGCCGGCGCAGGTGAGGCCACGGGCCTGGATGTTGCGGACGGTGAGGATCGTGTGATTGAGGCAGCCGAGCTTGTTGTTCACGACGACGATCACGGGCAGCGCGAGGCGTTGCGCGAAGTCGGCCATGGTGGCGAAGTCGTTGAGCGGCACTTCCCAGCCGCCGGCGCCTTCGATGAGCACATGGTCGTGGCGTTGGGCGAGTTCGTGGAAGTGGGCGATGACGTCGTTCAACTCGAAGCGGCGGTTTTCCATCAGCGCGGCGGCGTAGGGCGCGGCGGGGACTTTGAACCAAACGGGATTGAGTTCTTCGACGGTCAAACCATCGCTGCTGGCATTGGCGAGGTGAATGGCGTCATCGCGTGCGCCGCAGACGAAGGGCTTGAAACCAGCGACTTTTTTGCCTTCGCGTTTCAAGGCTTCGAGCAGCAGGCAGGTGACGTAGGTCTTGCCTGCGTCGGTGTCGGTGCCGGTGATGAAGTAGTGCATGGCGGCCAGAACGTTGAACGCTCAACAATGAACATTGAATCAGCCGATCTGTGCCAGCACTGCCGAGGCGATTTTGTCGGCCTGGGCTTCGAGGTATTCGACGTCGCGGCCCTCGACGAGGAGGCGGATGAGCGATTCGGTGCCGGAGTAGCGCAGGAGGACGCGGCCGTAGTCGCCGAGTTTCTTTTCGGTCTCGACGATGATCTTTTGGGCTTCGGCGAGCTGCTCAATGGGCGGCTTGACGCGCACACGGAGGTTGCGGGAGCACTGGGGGAATTTTTTGAGGCACTTGCGCAGCTCGCTGAGCGGTTCGCCGGTTTCCTTCATGATGCGCAGCACTTGCAGGCCGGCGATGAGGCCGTCGCCGGTGGTGGCCCAGTCGCCGAAGATGATGTGGCCGCTCTGCTCGCCGCCGAGATTCAATCCGCGTGAGCGCATTTATTCGAGCACGTAACGGTCGCCGACGCCGGTGCGGATAACGCGGCCACCGAGGCGGGAGACGAGGTCATCGAGGCCGTAGTTGCTCATGATGGTGACGGCGAGCGTGTTCTGCTTGAGCGTGCCTTTGCGCAGCATGGACTCGGCGGCGATGGCCATGAGCTCGTCACCATCAAGCGCGATGGCTTCTTCATCGCACAGCGCACTGCGGTCGGCGTCGCCATCATGCGCGATACCTGCCTGCGCCTGGGACTGACGGACGATGCGCTCGATCTCCTCCGAATGCGTGCAGCCGCATTCCTCGTTGATGTTGAAGCCGTCCGGCTCGGAATGAAACACCTGCACGTCAGCGCCGAGCTGCTCCAAAGCGAGGGCGCTGGTGAAGGAGGAAGCGCCGTGGGCGTTGTCGAGCGCGACACGCATGCCGTCGAGGCACACGCCGCCCATGGAGGCGACCGCGTGGGCGACATAGCGGTCCACGCCGTCGGTGAGCTTGGTGATGCGGCCGATGCTGCGTCCTTCCGGGCGCGGCAGGTCTTCGGTGCCGAGAACGAGCCGCTCGATGGCGATTTCAGTCGCGTCGTTGAGCTTGTGGCCGCTGCCGTGGACGAATTTGATGCCGTTGTCGGCGAATGGATTGTGCGAGGCGGATACGATGACGCCGAAGTTCGCGCCGAGCTGCGCACTGATCATCGCCACGGCGGGCGTGGGCACTTGGCCAGCGAGAATGACATCGACACCAGCGGAATTGAGGCCTGCGGCGAGCGCGGCTTCCAACATCTCGCCGGACGCACGGGTGTCACGGCCAACCACGGCTTTTGGCCGCTCTCCACCATCCGTTTTGCCGCCGAGCACGACGGCGGACGCCTGCGCGAGGCGCATGACGAACGCAGGGGTCATGGGGTGACGATTGGCCACGGCACGAACGCCGTCGGTGCCGAAAAATTGGCGCTTTGGAGACATAGGACCGCGCTTCTAGCGCAGGACATCCAGGGTGTCAAAGCCCGGAGGGAGGGCTGACATCTACATCGGGTGTGATCGTCGGCACCGTGTCCGAAGGTGGGGCAGGCAGCATCGATTTGAGGTTTGACGGCACCTGGGCGGATTGCGGCAGTTGTGGCATGAGCTCAGACGGAGCAGGCGCGATCGGTGGCGCAATTTTCACGGATTGCGGCATGGGGTAGGGCTGCGCATAGCGTTCATCTTGCGCCTTGATCATGAACCAGAACAGGAAGGCGAGGACCAGCGAGATGCCTTTTTCCCGCCAATTGCGCGTGAAGAGTTCTTTAAACCGATGTCCCCAGTTCATGGCCGCCCTCCGGTGTAAGTTCCGCCGCTGCTTCTGAGTCAGCGTTGAGAATCTCATTGATGCGCTCCCGCAGCTTTGCGGGTTCGAGATCGTGTTCCAGCCTGCCCCGAAAGCAGAGGGACAGCGCCCCGCTTTCCTCGGAGACCACGAGCGCAATCGCGTCCGTCTCCTCGGTCAGGCCCATGCCGGCACGATGGCGCAGGCCGATGGCGCGGTCCTGGATGTCCCGCTGGCTGACGGGGAACACGCAACCGGCGGCGGCGATGCGTCCGGCACTGATGATCGCGCCGCCATCATGCAGGGCGGTCTTGGGTTGAAAAATCGTGGTGACGAGCTCGGTGGAGATGACTGCGTCCAGCTTGACGCCGGATTCCGCATAGGGCTTCAGCTCGATGCCACGTTTCAGCGCAAACAGCGCACCGCAGCGACGTGAGGAAAGCTGCTGCATGGCCTCCAGCAGGACGTCGAGCGATTCGGGGTCGGGCCGGTTGAAGGAAAAAATGCGGCTACTGCCCAGCTCCGCCAGCACGCGGCGCAGCTCCGGCTGGAAGATCACGACGAGGGCGATGGCGAGGAAGACAGAGAAACGCTGCAGCAGGCTGCTGATGACGGAAAGCTCCAGCAGCAGCGAGATCAGCGCCAGACTGAGCAACAGTACGAGCAGCCCGGTGAGGATGTGCGCGCCACGCGTGGCGCGGAGAAAGAGGTAGGCATGGTACGCCAGCGCGGCGAGGATCAAAATCTCCACGCCGTCACGCCAGTGCTCTGTCAGAAAGTTCCACATGCCTTCGCTCCGCCGCCATGATGGCATGGGAGGTCAAGTTTCTCAAAAGAAGAATCGTTTGGGCGTGTGATTCACGACGGCTAGGATGAATCCATGCCGCAATCCTCCCCGAACACGCCCGCCAGACCGCAGCAGCGCGATCTGTTTGGCACGATGACTGCCGAGGAGGTGCCGGAGGTGTTGGAGAGGCGCATCGCCCGCGTGCAGCTCGAAGGCGCGGCGGCGATGGAGCTGGATTATGCGATTCCCGAGGCGTTGGATGACAAGGTGGTGGTGGGTTCGCGGGTGATGGTGCCGCTGCAAAACCGCCGGGTGAACGCGGTGGTGCTGGCGCTGCCGCAGGAGTCACCGCATCGCGGCAAGCTGAAGGAGATCGCTTCTCTCGTCGGCAAGCGGCCGATGTTCACGACGGGTCTGCTCAAACTGGCGCGTTGGATCGCGGAATACTATGTGGTGTCGTCGCACCAAGTGCTACGCACGATGCTGCCGCAGGCGGTGCGGGATAAGCCGGGCAGTTTTGTGATGGACAGCCACCTCAAACTGGCGCGTGAGCCACAGGCGGAAGAGTTTGAAAAACTGCGGAGCAAGGCACCGATGCAGGCGCGGGTGCTGGAGATTTTGCGGAGCTGCCAGGGCGAGGCGACGCTGAGCCAGATCCGCAAGGATGTGCCGCGTGCGGCGACGATCCTCAAACCACTGCTCAAGGCGGGCTGGATCACGCGCAGTGAGGTGCGGGTGGAGCGTGACCCGTTTCACGACGAGGAGTTTCTGCCCAGCCAGCCGCTCACGCTCACCGTGGAGCAACAAGCGGCTTATGACCGCATCGTCGCGGTGATTGAGTCACCGGAGAAGGCGAAGCCGATCCTGCTGCAGGGCATCACGGGCAGCGGCAAAACAGAGGTGTACTTGCAGGCCATCGCCCGCGTCCTGGAGCGTGGCGGCACGGCGCTGGTGCTGGTGCCAGAAATCGCGCTGACGCCGCAGACGATTGAGCGGTTCAAGGCACGGTTCTCCGACCGTACAGAACGCATCGCGGTGCTACATAGCCATTTGAGCGACGGCGAGCGCCACGATGAGTGGTACAAGATTCACGAGGACCGGGCGGACATCGTGATCGGGGCGCGGAGCGCGATTTTCGCGCCGCTGGAGCGGCTGGGCATCATCATCGTGGATGAGGAGCACGAGCCGTCGTTTAAGCAGGATGAAACGCCGCGTTATCATGCGCGTGATGTGGCGGTGGTGCGCGCCAGCCTAGAAAATTGCGTCGTGCTGCTCGGCAGCGCGACGCCGAGCCTGGAATCCTTCGAAAATGCGGCCAGCGGCAAGTATGAGGTGCTGCATCTGCGGCAGCGCACGGATGGCCGCACGCTGCCGCTGATCCGCATCGTCGATATGCGGCTGGAGCGGCGCAAAGGCACGGGAACGAGCGTGGCGAACACGGGCATCCTCTCCGAACGGCTGCGCGCGGCGATCACGGCGCGGCTGGAGAAGAAGGAGCAGACGATTTTGTTTCTGAACCGGCGCGGCTTCAATACCTCTCTGACCTGTCTGGGCTGTGGAGAGACGGTGCAGTGCCAAGATTGCAGCATTCCGATGACCTTGCACAAGCACGAGCAACGGATGGTCTGCCACATGTGCGGCTCACGACGGCTGCCACCGTCGAAATGCCCCGTCTGCAACGAGCCGGGCCTGAAATTCGCTGGTTTTGGCACGGAACGCGTCGAGGCGGTGGTGCGCGAGGTGTTCCCGCAGGCACGGATCGCCCGCGTCGATACGGACACGATCCAGCGAAAAAACCAACTGCGTGACCTACTGCGTGATTTTCGCGCGCAGAAGATCGATCTCCTGATCGGCACGCAAATGATCGCCAAGGGGCTGGATTTTCCCAATGTGACACTGGTGGGCGTGCTAAACGCGGATCTGGCACTGAATCTGCCCGATTTCCGGGCGGCGGAGCGCACCTTGCAGTTGCTGGTGCAGGTGGCGGGTCGTTCGGGGCGGGGCGAGGTGAAGAGGGAGGTGGTGGTGCAGACCTACGCGCCGCACAGCCCGGCGGTGCAGTTTTCCCGCCACAACGACTTCGAGGGCTTCGCGCAGCAAGAGATGGATCAGCGCCGGGCGTTTCACTATCCGCCGTTTTACCATGTAGTGCTGCTCGCCAGCCGGGGAAAACACGAAACGAAGGCGGAGTTTGCCCTGCAAACGCTGCACAAGCGGCTGCAGACGAGTCTGCCCGAAGGCGT
>JBDNIB010000959.1:0-1609 GCA_041688535.1 Prosthecobacter sp. | reverse complement strand
CTCCAGCGCCTCGCGGCCGAGCGCTTGATACTGCTCGATCTGGTTCGCCGACATGAAAAGATTCGCCCCCACGGTGTCGAAGCCACCCGAGCCGCCGTCCGGCGGCAGTTCGCTCACATTGATCTCCGCACCGATCAGCTCACGCAGCGTGTTCTTGTATTCACGACGATTCAGCCGCCGCATCGTGATGACACCGTTTTGATCGCCCAAACTGCGCCGCGCGGCGACCATCACGTTCGCCAGATCATCGAGAAAATCCGCCTTCGCCTCATTCTTCGGCTGCTTCTCATCCTCCGGCGGCATATCACCCGAGTTCATCTGGTTCAGCACCTTCTGCCACTTTTCCGCCGTCTCGAGATTCGTGATCTCAAACGGCAGATCATCCACCCGGAACTTCCCCTTCTGCTTTTCAGGCCCGTGACATGACACGCAATTTGCTTCGAGCAAAGCCTGGTGCTTGTTGTTCATCACGGCACCATTTTTGACCTCGGCGGCATGAGGAAACGCGTGGATAGACAGGAAAAGGGTGACAAGCAGTAACGGGCGGTTCATTCGGGGAAAAAACAAACGCAGCCAGACTTGCACTGCATGCGACCAAGTTTGGCAAAAACACGGCATCCTCAGCACCCAGGGGCGCAGAGCGATGAGCACAAAGGGTTGGCCGCAGGATCGGCCAGTTCGAGTGTTGCATGGGTCATTCTCGTCTCTTTACAGACCCAGCGCCGCCCGCGCCTCATGCCGGATGGCTTACGCGTCCTGGTGCGCGGTTTTCATCTCGGTGGCGGCCTTCATACATCACTTTGCCTTTCTTGGTGACATCCTGAATGAAGGACTCCCGGTCCTCGATACGCCGCTGAAGTTTGTCATCCGGCTCCACCAGCACATCCACCGGAAAACCCGCAGGCACCTGCATGCGCATGCGAAACCCCAGGTCCCGCCGGTAGCGCTTCTTCGGCATCACCACCATCACATCCACGTCCGAGTCCTCGGTCGGCTCACCATAGGCGTAGGAGCCGAAGAGAATGATCTTGCGCGGCTTGAACGCGGCGGCAATGCCGTCGCAGTAGCGTTGGATGTCGCGCATCGGGATCATGGGCGCGGTTAGGAGGATTCCGCCACTGGTCAACCACGGCGAACGGACGCCGCGCCAGCCGCATCATTTCGACACCTTCACTCCGGGCCGTGCCTTCTGGCAAGGCGGGCTCTCACCGCGCAAACAACCGCACTCTTCTACCGCCGCAGCGCATTGATCAGCTCATTCAGCTTGTCCCGCATCAGCTCCAGGTCTGCCAGTGTCGGCGGGTCATTGGTAAAGGCGGTGTCCAGCGTGTCCACTGCGTTGGTGTTCGCACTCGTGCCGTCGATGGCGCTGCTCAGATCCGCGTTCGTCACCTCGCCCGGCATGCCGTCGTTACCGGTCCCGCCGTCATTCCCGCGTGGGATGCCGAACTGGAAACGCACGTTGCTGCCATCAAAGCTGACGTCCACCGTCGCGTTGTCGCCGGGGTTCAGTGTCGTCACCCCGTCCACCACCGCCTGCGCAAACGGCGGTCCCTGCCCGCCTTCGCCACCGTCAAAACCGCGGGGGATGTCGAAGATGAAGCGCACG
>JBDNIB010000958.1:0-7717 GCA_041688535.1 Prosthecobacter sp. | reverse complement strand
GGGCGCGTGGCTGCCTGCTGTTTTTCATCTGGTGCTCAGCGGGTGGGTACTGCTGCTGGGATGGTATCATCAGCGGGGGGCGCAGTTTACGAACGGCATGGAATCCCGTGAGGCAGTCTGGTTACAGATGGTGGCGTGGCTGGCCTATCCACTGTTGATTGCGGGCAGTCTATGGCTGCTCTTTTTTCTGCTGCACTACGGCTGGAGTCTGTGGCTGAGCACTTACATGCCGGTGGCAGCAGGAGCCTTGTTGATCACCTGGCTGGAACGACGCTTCCCCCATCGGCAGGAATGGCGGCCTGATGGGGAGGATGTCCGGGGTGACATCACGTTCATGGTGCTGGTGCAGATTTTGCTGCCCAAAGTCCTGGCGTTTCTGCTGGCAGTCACCGCACTGCGCTGGTTACAGGCAAACGGTCTGACGATGCAACCGCTGTGGCCGCATGGCTGGCCGCCGGTGGCGCAGGCCGGACTCATGCTCCTGCTGGCGGATTTTTTGCGTTACTGGCTGCATCGGGCGAGTCATGAGTGGAGCACGCGGTTGTGGAGCCTTCACGCGGTGCATCATTCACCCAAAAAGCTGTATTGGTTCAATGTGGGGCGGTTTCATCCCCTCGAAAAGGCCATCCAGTTTCTCTGCGATGCCGCGCCGTTCATCCTGCTGGGCGTCACGGAGAACGTGCTGGCCATCTACTTCGTGTTTTATGCGATCAATGGCTTCATCCAGCACTGCAACATCAGGCTGCGGCTGGGCTGGCTCAATTATCTCATCAGTGGGCCGGAGCTGCACCGCTGGCATCATTCGTGGGAGATTCGCGAGTCCAACAAGAACTACGGCAACAACGTCATCCTGTGGGATCTTCTCTTCGGCTCCTATTTTCTCCCCAAGGAACGCGAGGTGGGAATGTTGGGATTGAAGAATCGCAACTATCCGCGCGACTTCCTTTCCCAAATGCGCACGCCCTTGATCCCAGGCAGGGACAAACACGACTCATGAACGCGCTGATCAATCTGCTGGTGCGCTGGCGCATGGCCTGCGCAGCATGGTTTTTGAGACGGCCGTTTCTACGGCTGACGCAGCATCCCGCCCGCGCACAGCAGCAAGTGCTGCAAAGCATTCTTCAGCGCAATCAGCACACGCGGTTCGGGCAGGAGCACGGCTTTGCAGCGATGACCACACCCGCGGACTATGCTGCACGGGTGCCGATCCAGACATACGAGGATTTGCGCCCTTACATCGAGCGGCAGGAACGAGACAAAACACCGGAGCTAACGGCGGAGCTGCCGTTCATGTATGCACGCACCAGTGGCTCAACGGGCAGCCCGAAGGACATCCCGATTCTGAACCGCTCGGTCACCAACCATCAGGCAAACCAGCAGATTTTTTCGTGCTGTCATGCGTCCGCGGTGCCGGGAATGTTCAGCGGCAGCATCCTGGCTTTCGTCAGCCCCGCCACCGAGGGGCGGTTGCCAACCGGCACGCCTTACGGCTCCATGTCAGGACTGATGTATCGGAGCATGCCAGCGTTTCTCCGGCGCAAGTACCTGTTGCCAGCGGAGGTGTTTGAATGCGCCGATCACGCGTTGAAATACCTGCTGATTGCCACCTTCGCGCTGGCGGACCGATCCATTTCCTACATCGCCGGAGCGAATCCTTCGAGCTTTCTCAAAATCGCCCAAGTGATCCGGGATGCATCGGCCGAGATCATCGCCGCCATTGCCGATGGCCGGCTTCCTGGACGTGACACGCTGCCCCCTGAAGTCTATCACAAGTTAAACACCGCCTTTCACGGCAACTGCAAGCGCGCGGAGGAACTGCGGGGCCTGTTTGCCAATGATCGTGAGGTGACGTTTGCCATGCTGTGGCCGGATTTGAAAGCGGTCTCCTGCTGGCGTGAAGGAAGCTGCCGGGTGCTGCTGCCCGCGTTGCAGCGGCAGCTTCCGCCACATGTCCCGATTCTGGAAATGGGCTATCTCTCCAGCGAATGCCGCGGCAGTCTGCCAGCTGCGTCGCTGCGCCATTTGGAAGTGCCTACGTTGCATGAAAACTATTTCGAGTTTGTCGAACGCGATGACTGGGAGTCAGGCAGCCGACAAATCCGCAGCATCATCCAGCTCGAGGCCGGACGAGCCTACTATGTCATCATCACTACGCAGGCGGGACTGTATCGTTACTTCATGAATGACCTCGTGGTGGCTGGTGAGCTGCATGAGCAGACGCCGACGATCAAGTTTTTGGAGAAAGGGGCCGGGGTCACCAGCATCACGGGCGAGAAACTCTACGAAAGCCAGGTCTCAGAGGCAGTGGAGAGTCTGGCGCGAAACTGGCTCCGGGTGCCTGAGTTCTTCATGCTGGTGGCTGACGCGGAACGGCAGGGATACTGCTTCTACATCGAGGCTGCTGATCACATCCGCGTTGATCTGGCCGACGATCTGGACGCGGCCATCGCCGCCCGAAACATCGAATACCAAGCCAAGCGTGCGAGCGAGCGGCTGCGGCCGCTGGAACTCAAAGTGTTGCGCCCAGGCACCGGCGAAATCTACAAGGCGAGCCTCGTTGCACAGGGCCAGCGCGAGGCCCAGTTCAAATTTTTGCGCCTACAGTCGCGTGACAAGCTGCGCTTCAACCTAGACGAGCATTTGATCACCACCGCATGATCCGTGAACTCAAATCCCGCAGCCTGCGGATTCCCTTCAAGCAGAGCTTCAAGCATGCGTCCGCCCAACGCGACACGACGCAAACGCTCTGGGTAGAGGCGGTGGCTGAAAGTGGCATCAGGGGATTCGGCGAGGGCTGCCCGCGCGAGTATGTGACAGGCGAGTCGGTCGAGTCGGCGCTGGCCTTCATCCGCAGCGTGGAATCCGACATCCGGCAACTCAACACGCTGGATGCCTTGCGGGCGTGGACTCAGGCCCATCGCCATCAGATTGATGCCAGCCCGGCGGCATGGTGTGCGATTGAGCTGGCGGTCCTCGATGTGCTAGCCCGCGCGGCCGGTCAAAGCGTAGAGGCGCTGCTCGCACTGCCGCCAATCGCCGGACCCTTTCATTACAGTGCGGTTCTTGGGGCCGCTGCTCCCGCTGTCTTTGAACCGCAACTGCGGCGCTATCTGGAGATGGGCTTTCGCGATTTCAAAGTAAAGCTGTCAGGCACGCAGGCAGACATGGAGCGCGTTGCTTTGCTCAAACAAGCCGCGCCCGTCATCAAGTCGCTGCGCTTTGACGCCAACAACCTGTGGACGAACTCTGCTGACGCGATCGCGCATTTGCAGCATTTAGACGTGCCATTTTTTGCGATTGAGGAGCCGTTAATGCCGGGCGACTACACCGCCCTCGCACGGATCGCCACGGCTCTTGAATTGAAAATTATTCTCGATGAGAGCCTGCTGCGCATTGAGCAGCTCGATCATTTGGCGGCCAACCCTGAACTTTGGATCGTGAACCTGCGCGTCTCCAAGATGGGTGGTCTGCTGCGCTCGCTGGCAGTCGCCAATCGCGCGGCGGCGCTGGGCATCCCACTCATCATCGGCTGCCAGGTCGGAGAAACCAGTCTGCTGACGCGGGCAGCGCTCAGTGTGGCGCAGAGTCATGCAGGAAATGGGCTGCTCGCACAGGAAGGAGCCTTCGGCACGCTCTTGCTGGCGCGTGATGTGGTGGACCCTCCGCTGATGTTCGGCCATGGCGGGCAGTTGGATGTCACCGCTTTTGCTTTTGGCACGGCTGCGGGCTTCGGCCTTGAGCCAGCAATCGCTCCAGGCTGACTATTTGCCCGCTTTCGCTCGCGCCTCGGTGCGCAATTTGAAGCCGGATTGGCTGCGCAGATGGAAGGGTGGCTCGACATCGGGCGGGAGGGAGTCGAGCACGCGCTGGAGTTTGGCTTTGGCGGCGAGGTGAGCAGAATCAGTGCTGTTGGCGAAGTCGTGCAATTCCTCGGCGTCGGCATTCGCATCAAAGAAGTGCCCGTCGTTGTAGAGCTTGAACTGGGTATCGCGAACGACGCGGGTTTCGTGGTACTCGTTGAGAATCCATTCGCGTGGAGCGGTCTTGGTCTCGCCAAGGAGATACTTCGCGAACGATCTGCCATCAGGCGTGTACTTGGGGTCCAGCGGCACGGCCGCGAGTTCGCAGAAGGTGGGGTAGAGGTCGGTGAAGTCCGCCAGCGACAGCGTGCGGCCTGCGGGGATGAGCTTGGGATTATTCGCCAGCAACACGACATCGCTTCCAGCCTCGACGAGCGAGTAGAGGCCACCGGTCACGCTGCGACCGTTGCGTTTGGCATGGAAGCTTTTTTCCGTGCCGTTGTCGCTGGCGACGAAGAGGATCGTGTTCTCGCGCAGGCCGAGACGTTCGAGTTCATCGGCGAACTGGCCGATCTGCTTGTCCGCGTAGCGCAGCATGTTGGCGAACATTTCCTCATGCGGACGGTCCGTGCCGGGATGATCCGGCGTGGGCACAACCGGCAGCGTGAAGGTGGCACCGTGCGTGAGCACCATCGGGTAATAAAGCATGAAGGGCTTGTCCTGGTTCTTTTTGAGGAACTCGAAGGCGAACTCCTGCGTCACATCGGGGCCGAACTTGCCGGGATGCTCCTCGCGCTTGCCATTGCGGATGAAAACGGGATCCCAGTAGCGACTCTCGATGTTCTGAATGTAAGCGGTGGTCTCTGCGGCGTCCTCACGCTTCACCGCGTCCCAAAACTTCGCGAGTTCCGCGCCTTTCACCTTGTTCGGATCAAGGCTGCCGGGCCAGACGAGTTGTTCATCAAAGCCGTGCGCGGTGAGCACATCCGGCTCGTCATAAAGATTATTCACCTGCCATTTGCCCGCGATACCAGTGGCGTAACCGGCGGCGCGAAACAGTCGTGGAAACAAAATTTCGCGTTTGGGGTCCAGCCCACCGCCGCTGTAGAGCGCGGCATCATGATGCAGACGGAAACCGGTGCTATGTGGATAACGTCCCGTCAGCAGCACGGTGCGGCTGGGGCCGCAGATGGGCGCGGTGTAGCAGTGCTCCACACGCATGCCGGTGGCGGCGAGTCGGTCAATGTTCGGCGTGCAGCCCTCCTCGCTGCCATAGCAGCCGAACCATTCCTGCCCGACGTTGTCGAGCATGATGAAAACGATGTTCGGTCGCTCCACTGCGAATGCGGAGCAGCAGATCAGCAAGCAAAAAATGGTGAGCAGCCGTTTCATGATGGGCCGACTCATTGCTTTTTCTTCTTCCCCTTCTTCGCCGGCGCTTCCTCGCCTCGCGCTGCGGACTGGTACTCCCAGCGTTTCGACCATTCGGCGAGGTAGGGCTGGTAGCTCGGGTGCGCGGTCCATGAGATGGATGCAGGATCAGGCGGTGTGACTTTGCCTTCAGGATAATCTTTGCCGGCAAAGCTGGCGTTCACCGTGTCATTCCACGCCAGCAAGGCCTGCTTCATGCGTGCAAAAACTTCAGGCTGCTCGGCGCTGAGGTCTTGGGTCTCGTTGGGATCGGCTTCGAGATCGTAAAGCTGGAAGCTGCCTTGGCCGATGTTCTCGGTGAGGATTTTGTAGCGCTGCTCTGTCAGCGCGGCCTTGGTGCCAAAACGGAACGGGATGGCTTTTTTACGCTCGCCAATCTCACCGGCAAACAAGGGCTTCAAGCTGGTACCATCCACCGGCTTGAGCAGCACATCATCCGTCAGCCCGACGATGTCGGCCACGGTTGGAAACAGGTCCATCGTGCAGGCGGCATAGCTCGTGACGCGCGGCTTGATGACGGCGGGCCACTCAATGATGCCTGGCACGCGCAGGCCACCCTCAAACACGCTGCCTTTGAAGCCACGCAGGCCACCCACCGTTTCCGGTTTGATGCCAGGCAGACCGCCGTTGTCGCTGTTGAAGACAAGCAACGTGTTGTCGGCGATGCCGAGATCGCGCAGCTTTTGCCGCAGCACGCCCATGCTGCGATCCAGCGCCACCAGCTCGCCGTAATGATCCTGCGAAGACTTGTCCAGCGCGCCGAACGCTGCCTTGTCCGCCTCCAGCGCCTTGAACGGGCTGTGTGGTGTGCCGTACCAGATGACGCTGAAGAACGGCTTGTCGCCACCGTGGTGTTTTTCGATGAACTGCAGCGCCTCATCGACTACGACATCGGAGGAGTCGCCTTTGAAGTCCACGATTTCGCCCATGCGGCTCATGAGCGGGTTCTGATCGTAAAAATTCGTCACCGACACCCATTCATCGAAGCCAAACTTTCCAGGGCTGAACGGATCTCCCTTCAAAATCGGTGCGCCGGGACCTCTGAAGCCATTAAGATGCCACTTGCCGAAATGTCCGGTCACATAGCCCGCTGTCTTCAGCGCCTGCGCGATGGTTTTCTCCTGCACCCGCAGCGCATAGCCGTGTGAGAGCACGCCCGCGCGATCCGGCGAGCGGCCCGTGAGCACGCTGGCCCGCGTCGGCGAGCAAACTGGGCAGCCTGCATAAAAGCGATCCAGTCGCAGGCCATTGGCCGCCATCGCGTCAAGGTTCGGCGTCTTGAGCAGCGGATTCCCGCGATAGCCGGTCTGCCCCCAGCCCATGTCATCGGCCATGACAAAGATGATGTTCGGCTTGGCCGCGAGAACCGAGGAACTGAGAGCGAGAAGAAGAATGAGGATGCGCTGCATGGCTGTGACAACGTCGCCGCGTCGCCATTGTTCCAGCAAATGATTGGCCGCATCAAGCCGCGGCAAAGTCGTTGCCGTGGACACCCGCGTTCCTGGCAAAGCGCTGTTAAAGATGGAAGGCGGCATCACCTGCGATTTTGGACGCCTGGACACGATGGCGAAAGCCCACGACAAACCTGGCGAGGAAATTACCGTGACGGCCATTCTCGAACACTGCAAACCCGGGGACATCCTGCTCTAGCCCGCAATCGTCCGCGATCCGCAGGTACCGTTTTCATCAGCACCTTGATCACTCTTCAGCCACCGGCAGCCATTGCACCGCATCGGCGATGACGTTTTTGCCTTCGGTGCCCTCGTTTGAAATGCGCACCCAGCCCGTGCGGCCCACTTCAAAGCGAAACGTGCCCAGCGTGCGGAACAGCCGCCCATGCGGCGGCGTGTCCTGCTGATTGATGCGCAGCGTGGTCTCGCCATCCGCGTGATGAATCGTCACCGGCGTGTTGGTGGCGCGACGGATGTTGTAGCAATGCGCCAACCGCACTTCATAGAGGTCGGCGTGCGGCAGATCGGGCGTGAAGGTCGCCGATTTCTCGCCCTTGCCCTCTTTCTTATCATGCAGATACCCCAGGCCAACATACGGCGGCGTGTGCGTGGAGTAGTGCCACTTCCCCACCAATGTGGCCGCCGTCTCATCCACCACGATGCCCGGTAGCGATGCCGGATCAGCCACGATGAAGGGCACCAGCTCCTCGTCGTCCACCTCGCCGGGCGGGTGCGTGTTCGGCACCGCATCGGGATGCGGCGTCAGTTTGTCCACTGCGAAAGCGGACATGCCAAATAGCAAACAACAGGCGATGCGTTTCATGGTTTCAGTGGCGGCAGGGTTTTGAGTCTCGCCGTGAGTTCTGTCACCACATCCGCGTGCTTTGCGGCCACGTTGTGATGTTCTTCAGCATCGGTTTCGTGATCGTAAAGTTCGGTTTGTCCATCACTCCACCTTGTGAAGCGCCAGCGGTCGGTGCGGACACTTTGCGCGTGCAAATTCGGCCCGCGCGTGACGAGGGTGAAGGCGGCGTC
>JBDNIB010000957.1:0-2679 GCA_041688535.1 Prosthecobacter sp. | reverse complement strand
GGTAAAGCCCTGCTGCTCGACTTCTGGGCCTCCTGGTGCGGGCCGTGCATGAATCTGCTGCCTGCGCTCAAGCAGAAGGCCGCCAAACTCGCTGCGCACGGCATCATCGTCGCCGCGCTGAACAAGGACGACGAAAACGCCGAATCCATCGCCGAACGCATCCGCAAGGAGCAGAACGCCACACTGCCTTGGCTCGTCGAACCTGCCGACCGCCCCTACACGAAGGCTTTCGAGATCGACTCCATCCCGCGCATGATTCTGCTCTCGCCCGCTGGCAAAGTCCTCTTCAACGGCCACCCCGAAGACCCTGCGCTGTGGGCGGCGTTGCAGAAAATCGACCCAGCCATCGAAGCACCGGCGAACTGATCGGCCGCTACTTCAGCAGCCACTCCACTGCCGTGCCTTCGGGCTGCTTGTCCTCACCTTTGAGCCAAAGCGGATGCGGTGCATTCAGGGCGATCATGCCGGGGAGGTCGAGATACTTCGCGCCACCAGGCAGGAACATCGGATCACGATAGTCGAGCACTTTGCCGAAATGAAACCCACGGGTGTCGGCGGCGGCGCGGTCAACGGCTTCGCCAGCGAGTGCGCGGGCGGCGATGACGACCGGTCCCGTTTGCCCGCCACCAGAGATGGCGATGATCTTGGGATGGGTGTGCGTGCCGACTTTGGCGTTGCGCAGAAAACTGACGACACTGAGCACGTCATGCGTGCGCTGGGCGAACAGCGCGTGGTTGTACCCGTGGGTATAGCCGGCAAACTCACGCGGATTGGCCACCACGCGGGTTTGCTGCACCGGCGCATCGCCTTGAAACAGCAGATCGACGCCCAGCACCGCCGCGCCACCGGCGGCGAGCTTTTTAACCTCGGCATTGTTGAGCGCTGACCTGCCTGCGTCATCCAGCCACACGACGGCGCGGCCATTCCACTGTTTGGGATAAAGCCAGGTGACGTTCAATTCCTCGCCGTAGGTTTTATTGACCAGCATGCCGGTCATTTCGAGGTGATCACCGCGATCCTGCTTGTCTTTGAGCGTCCATGCCACCTCGCCCGCCTTTTCATAGCTGCGACCGATGACTGTCTCGATGGCCTGACGCAGCACTTTCGGGTCGGCGGCACGCAATTGCTTGTCAGCATCGTCGGTGAAGTATTTGAGCAACTTGCGCTCAAACTCAGGATCATCCGCCTTCGGTGCGGGGTGTTTGTCGTCCCAGACGCTGAGCTGTTCCTTGGAGAGCGGTTCGTAGTCCTGCTCGATCACCGGGGCAGGGAAGCCCAGCTTGAAGTGCTTGTTGAGGAAGGTGTAGAAGGCGCTGCGGGTGACGGCGTTGTAGTTGTGCTTGAAGTGCTCCCCGCGCAGCAGGAAGACATTATCCTTCTTGCCGTGCGTCGCGTAGAGCTTCTGCAAATCGGGGAAGCCCTTGGTGGCGAGTTCCCTGGTCCAGTCGTCGGCGGAATTCATGCCCTGCGGCTTCGGCGCGAACAATCCCGCGAACTCCACATTCCCCGTGCCGATGCGTAGCAGGCTGGCGTTCTCGCAGGTGCAGCCGCCCTGCATGGAGGTGCTAACCATCACGCAGGGAAAGGACAGCTTGATGCGGTCATCAATCGCCGCCAGCAGCATCGTCTGCGTGCCACCGCCGCTCGCGCCGGTGATCGCGGTGCGTTCAGGATCAACTTCGGGCAACGATAGCAGGAAATCGAGGCCGCGTACCGCGTTCCAGGTCTGTAGGCCCATGATGCTTTGCAGGTGTGCCTCCGCCTGCGGGCTGTACAGGCCCCAGTTGGCCGTCGTGTTCATCTCCGGGCGCTGTTTGGCGAATTTATGCACGACGTCGCGTGAGAGCTGGATGGAGTCCGAATCACTCAGCATGTCCCACTGCCACACCACGCAGCCCATGCGGGCGAGTTGCACACACAGCGACTGGAAAATGCTCTGGCCGCCGCGTTCAAAGCGCTCCCCACCGATGGCGATGTCCTGTCGCACCTTGTTCGGATCATTGAGCGCCAGCCGTGCGTCCTGCCAGTGACCGTGTGCGAACATCACGCCTGGCACCTTGCCCTTGATTGTCTTCGGCTTCCACAGGCTGCCGGTCACAAAAAAACCGGGGGCGCTCTCAAAATACACCTTCTCCACCGTGAAGCCGTCGCCCTCCACCTTGCCATGCACGACCGCATTCAGCGGCGTTTTAGTCGGCATCGGCCACAAGCCCTGCGACACCAGAATCTGCCGCTGCACCTGTTCTTTGCGCGCGTCCCATTCACTCAGCGACGAAGGCGGGTTGAAGGGGAAATAGCCGTTCAGATCCTTCGGCGGCTGGAGGCGGATGTCCTCCGCAGGAGAGAGCGAGGCAGCGAGAACGGCGAGGAGGCACAGCGTGGATTTCATGATGAATAGGAGAGTTGCACTCTAACGCTGCGAACCCGCGAAGTTCATCACCAACGCGAGGATTGCCAAGCGCGGGCTGGCGCTTGGCCGTCCTCCTCGCCCGCACCGCACGATCCGCAGGCCGCATAGCAGTCATCGCAGATGAACGGATTAGCCCAGCGTGCTGTGTTCTCCCGGCCTGCGGTGCTGCTCACTGCGGCCGTTGCCGCGCTCATTGCCCGCCGCATCAATGGCCCGCCTCCCGTTCCTGCTGCATCGCAGCGCTACGGACTCGTCACCCTCAGCCGGAT
>JBDNIB010000956.1:0-1679 GCA_041688535.1 Prosthecobacter sp. | reverse complement strand
TGCGGAGATGGTCACCACCGGCCTCATTCACAACCCTTCTGCCGAATCCAGTCTGGGCACCGTGAATGAAACTCTGTTGAAGGAAGCCGTGCGCATCACCGGCGGAGACTATCTCGCCGACTCGAAGCGACTGCCAAACCTGGAGACCACTCAAGCCGTGCAGCACGAAGAACTCTGGCCCTCGCTGCTGCTCGCACTGCTGCTGATCTTCCTCATCGACACCGGCATCCGGCGCTGGGAGCATGTGGTGGGGCTGTGGCAGTTGGTGCCGCAGCGGAAAGTCGTTTAACTCAGCAGCGGCTCCACGCGTTCGCGAATCAGCACCACCAGCTCTGGGCTCATGAACTCATAATCGTCCGGGATGTCGAGCACCTCGATGTGCAGCTCGTGCATGAGTTCGGGAAACTGCTCACGCAGCCGTTGCTTGTGCGCATGTTCCATCACGAGCACGAGATCGGCCCATAGCAGCAGCTTTTCTGTGACACGCCGCTTTGCGGAAGCACTGACGCCAGCGCTACGCACCTCGACACGCGAATCGTTTTGATACACCGCCTCCGCCGTCGGGCTGCGCCATTGATTGCGAGAGCAGAGGAAGAGGAGGCGCATCACTTGGCTCACTTTTTCACCAACAAACTCTGCCCCGTCATCTCTGCTGATGGCTTCACACCGAGCATGTCGAGCAGCGTCGGAGCGATGTCAGCGAGTTTGCCGTTCGCGACGGTGTAGCTAGCAGAATCGGCAGCGACGTAGATGCCGTGGACGAGATTCGTGGTGTGGGCGGTGTGCGGGGAGCCGTCGGGATTGCGCATGAGTTCGCAGTTGCCGTGATCGGCGGTGATGAAGAGCTTGCCGCCGAGTTCGAGGACTTTCTCCACAATCATGCGCACACCGAGGTCGATGGTCTCGCAGGCGTGAACACCAGCTTCGACGACGCCAGTGTGGCCGACCATGTCGGGGTTGGCGTAGTTCATGATGACGAGGTCGTAGCTCTCCAGACGACGCAGAACCTCAAACGTGAGGTCGGGAGCGCTCATCTGCGGCTTTTTGTCGTAGGTGGGCACTTCTTTGGGCGAAATCGCGAGGTAGCGATCTTCGCCGGGATTCGGCTCTTCGATGCCGCTGTTGAAGAAGAAGGTGACGTGCGGGTATTTCTCCGTTTCGGCAGCACGGAGCTGAGTCAAACCGGCAGCAGCAACGACTTGGCCGAGGTTGTTGCTGAGGCTCGCGGTGCTGAAGATCACGCGGGCACCGAGCGCCGCGTAGTTGGCGTCGTATTCGGTGAGCGTGTAGTAGCCGGTCTGCGGGGTGACTTCGCGGTCGAATCCGACGAAATCGGCCTTCAGGAAGGCATCGCTGAGCTGGCGGACGCGGTCGGCGCGGAAGTTGAACCACAGGATGACATCGTCGTCGCGGATGCGCTGCTCGTTGGCGTTCGAGAAGATCATGGGCTGCATGAATTCATCGCCACGCGTATCATTCTGATACGCGCCCTGCACGGCGGCGCTGGGGAGATCGGCGCGGACTTCACCGCGACCGAGGACGATCGCGTCCCAGGCCAGTTTGTTGCGCTCCCAGCGCGTGTCGCGGTCCATGGCGTAATAGCGGCCGATGACGGTGGCGATTTTGGCACCGCTCGGGGCGAGGTCTTTTTCCAGCTTCGCCATGTAGGCAGCACCGCC
>JBDNIB010000955.1:0-7117 GCA_041688535.1 Prosthecobacter sp. | reverse complement strand
TGACCTCGAACGTCGGTGCCGAGCAGATCAAACGCCAGAGCAGCCTCGGCTTCATCGCCATGCAGCAGGACCAGGCCGACAACGCCAGCATCAAGGGCAAGATCACCGAGTCCGCGAAGAAGTTCTTCAAGCCGGAGTTCCTCAACCGCCTCGACGACATCGTCATCTTCCGCATGCTCGAGAAGGAGCAGCTCAACACGATTGTCGATCTCGAGGTCAACAAGGTCGTGCTCCGCCTCAAGAAGAAGAACATCCACATCACGCTCGACGACAGCGCTCGCGAGTTCCTCATGAAAGAGGGCTACGATCCGCAATACGGTGCCCGTCCGATGCGTCGTGCGGTGGAGAAGCACATCGAGGATCCGCTGGCGGAACATCTCCTGCGTGGCGACGTGCGCGAAGGCGACACCGTCAAAGTTTCCCACGACGATGAAAACAAATGTCTCAAGTTCGCGGCAGACGAGCGGGAGACTGCCGAGGTGCCAGCCGAAGCAGCTTCATCCTGATCAGCGTTGCAGCACTTGGGATAATCACGCTGGATTGCCGACTGCAAATCGGAATGCTCAAGCTGCATGATCCGCGCCGTCATTCTCACCCTCCTGCTCACCAGTCTCGGCTGGTGGTTGGAGCGTGAGCATCAGGCCGGGCGGTTTCAGCGGGTGGACGAGCTATTTCTCGATTTTCTCGTCGCGAATGCGCGTGAGCGTTTTGAAAATCCGGAGGCGCAGACATTGGTGCCGTCAGCCGTTGTCTGGGTGAAGATGGGCAGTGCTGACAGGGCGGAGTACGCCGGCTGGCCGCCGCGTCCGCTCGACTGGCAGATGGTGCTGAAGGGCTTGCAACCTTTCGATCCGGCGGTGGTGGTGATCCCTGAGGTTTTGCTGTGGGGCCGGCCTGCGCCCAAGTTTGTCAGCGAGGCCGCCCAGGCGCTGACGCCGTTTCCGAGTACGGTGCTTGGCGTGGAGGGCCAGTTAACCACGGCTCCTGGTGCGCCGGCTTTTCTTGGCGGGCTGGAGGATGCGCTGCCGCGTTTCCAAAAAGTGCAGGGTGAACTTGCCACAGTGCCGCCGTTGGCAGCGCTGATCGCCGCACCGGATGATTTGATGCGACAGCAGGCCGAACTCGGCATCGCCATCACCCGCACAGCGGACGGTGCCACGCTGCTGCCCTACGCCTTGCAGGAAAGCGGCAATCTGCGCCCAGGATTACTCGCGCAAGCGCTCGCTCGCTTCACGCAGACGCCTTATGCCACGCACCGTCTGCTGTTGGGGGCCGGAGCTGGCGCTTATTTGGCGGACGGCACGTTTGTGCCGCTTTCTGCCTCAGGAGAGTTCACCGTGGATGCCAGTCAAACCGTCCCCGAGGTCGATGCGCTCAATTTGATGACCAACGGACTCGCCGAGGCGCTGTCCGCAGCGGACAAGCAGCATCTTAGTGGGGGCAAAGTCATCGTCATCGGCACGGATGAGGGCGGTTTGGTTCGTGCGCATGCCCAGGCGCTGGCACACATCCTCGCGCAGCCGCGTTTGCAGTTGTTACCGCCGTGGGCGCAGTGGCTCGTCTGGGCCGTGGCGGGTTTGGCAGGGGCATGGCTGGTTTTCTACGTGCCACGTCCGCAGGTCGTCCTCCGTGGACTGCTGTGCATCTTTGCCGCGCTGGTGGTCTGCTTTCTCGTCTTCCAATCTAGCCTGATCTGGTGTCCGCCGACGCTGCCGGCGGCATTACTCGCCGCAGCGACGGTGTTTGCCCGCATCGTGGGCCGCAAGCAGGCATGATGGGGCAAGTTAGCCCTTGTGCCGGGGCCTCAAGCCCCTAGTGTCGGCCTCCTTTTTTTACCCCCAACTGAATGCGTTTTAGCAACCTGACGCGCCGCTGCGAAATCGGTGCCAACTCCTACCTCCTCGAAGCGGGGAAACAACGTGTCGTGCTCGATTCCGGCATGCACCCCAAACAAGTCGGCTTTGATGCCCTGCCGGATTTCAGCCCGCTGCCCCACCAGTCCGCCAGCGCGATCGTCATCACGCACGCGCACCATGACCACATCGGCTCGCTGCCGGTGCTCCAGCGCAAGCAGCCCCACACACCGGTGCTGATGACCGAGGTCACTGGCGAACTGTCCTCCGCCATGCTGCACAATTCCGTCAATGTGATGACGAAGCAGCGTGAAGAGAACAGCATCACCGAATACCCCTTCTTCACCCACCGCGAACTCGATGAAATCCGCCCGCGCTGGAATTACCGCGACATCGACCGCCCGTTCACCATCCCGGACACCGAACTGGAGGCCACGCTATTCGACGCCGGCCACATCCTCGGATCCACCGGTGTTCTCGTCCGTGAAGGCAGCAACACCCTCTTCTACACCGGCGATGTGAATTTCGAGGCCCAGACCATCTGCCGTGCGGCTGATTTCCCCACCAGCGGCATTGATGTGATGATCGCCGAGACCACGCGCGGCGATTACGCCCGGCCTGAGGACTACTCCCGCAAGGGCGAGAAAGAACGCCTCGCTGGCGTCATCCGCGACACCCATGCGGCAGGCGGCGCGGTGCTGATACCCGTCTTTGCTCTCGGCAAAACCCAGGAGGTCATGCTCATGCTGCACGAGCTGCATGAGGAAGGTCTGATTCCCGAAATGCCGCTCTACATCGGCGGTCTGAGCACCAAAGTCACCGTGCTCTACGACCACTATGCCTCCCGCAGCCGCCGCAGCTATCCCGGCTTCCGCCTGCTTGAGGACATGAAGATGCTGGTGGCTCGCAAGAGCAAGAAACGCCAGGAGATCGTCGCCAGCCCGCGTTCCCTCTTCGCCCTCTCCAGCGGCATGATGACCGAGCACACCGTCTCCAACACCTTCGCGCAGAAATTCCTCGATAATCCGCGCAACACCGTCTGCTTCGTCGGTTACACCGATCCCGATTCCCCCGGCTACAAAATCCGCAACGCGAAAAAGGGCGACATGATCAAGCTCGCCCGCGATCTCCCCGCCGTGGCGCTCCTCGCCCGCATCGAGAGCTTTGACCTCAGCGCCCACTCCTCGCGCGAGCAGATCGCCGAATACATCGAAAAAGTGAAGCCCAAGAGGCTCCTGCTCGTGCATGGCGAGGAACCCGCCCAGATGTGGTTCACCCGCCGCTTCAACGAGACCATTCCTGACACGGAAATCATCCGTCCCCAGCCGCACCAGCCCGTCGATCTCTGGTAGCATTCGTCATTCTGGTTTCGTCACTTAAGTCATGCGCCTCATCGCCATTGTCGCCATGTCCAGCAATCGCGTCATCGGCCGCGCGGGCAAACTGCCGTGGCATTACCCGGAAGACCTGAAGTTCTTCAAACGCACCACGCTCGGCCACCCCATTCTCATGGGCCGTGCCACCTTCGATTCCATCGGTCGGCCGCTCCCTGGCCGCCAAAACATCGTGCTAAGCCGCACCATGGAGCCACGAGAGGGAGTCACGGTCATCCGCAGCACCGCTGAACTGCCGCAGCTTTGCGGCGCGAATGACACCGTCTTCGTCATCGGCGGAGCACGCGTGTTTGAGGAACTGCTGCCGCAGTGCGACGGCCTATACCTGACCTTCATCGCCAAGGATTACGCAGGCGACGTGTTCCTGCCGCCCTTCGAGCATCTGTTCCAGTTCAAGGAAACCGTGGGACAGATGGATGACCTGGAATTCCGCTATTACGCAAGAGACGCAGAAAACGGACACTGAAAGTGCTGGGTGATAACAGAAGCGCAAACATCTGCAACCTTGCCTTCACTCGCTGGAATGAGCGTGCAAGAGGTCGAAATGACCACACAACGCATGGAAACAGCCACGCCATGCCGGGAAATCGCTGCTGCAACAGCGGAAACGACCGCGCAACTCGCGGAAATGAGAGGACGAACGATGGAAATGACCTCTCGAACAACCGCAATGGCCCCGTAAACCACGGAAATGACCGCTCCCACCGTGGAAATGACGGCTCGACTGCCTGCAAGCGCCTGTGAATCAGGCGCTTGCAGGGGTTTTGGTGTCCGCTTATCTCAGGGAGCGGGCGGCGTGGGGGCGGGTGCGGGGGTGCCGGGGCCGACGCCACGGTCATTGATGCTGCGGGCGGCGAAATAGGCGGCGACGAAGTGCGCCCCGGCGGCGGTGCTGCGGAAGGCGAGGACGAGATCGTCCATTTCTTGGAGTTTGGCCTCGAAGGCGGCGTAGGCGGGGCGCACGCTGCCGGTCAGCGTCTTGCGCTCGGAAATGGCGACGTCGGGGGCGGCGATGAGGGCGGCGTAGTCGTCCGCCTCCTGTTTGAGGGCGGCCACGGCGGCGGGGGTGATGCCATAGTCGGCAGCATCGGGGGTGGCGGCGAGGGCGGTGGCCTTCGTTTCGAGCTCGCGGGCGCGGCCCCGGAGGGTTTCATCACGCATTTTGCGCCAGCCGGAGATGGTCAGATCAAAGGGGGCGGCACCGGCCTCGTCACCGGCGTCGCGGCAGCAGACCACGACGGCGCGGCCCAGGGCGTGGGCGCTGTCTTCCAGCTCTTGTTCCTCCCGGCGTTTGTCGGCGGCATTGCCGGTGGTGGGGAGAGACTGCTGGGAGCCGAGGGCTTCGAGGCCGACCAGCAGGGCGGTGGCCTCGGCGGCCTTGGTGGTGAATTTCACCGGGGCCTGGTTCTGCCAGAGGGGCAGATGATCGGCTTGATTGAGGCAGGCGAGGACTTTGCGTCCCATGTTGAGGCGGTTGAGGTAGTGGTCGTTCATGGTGTGGACGCGTGTTTTACTGAAAAAAGGCGAGTCAGTGCAAGCTAAATCGCTGGGTTTAGCATCTTTTTCTGGAATGGCCTTGTGGTAAATACATATTTAGCCGCATGGTTTATAATTTCCATTTACAAAACTAGGGGGGGGCATTGTAAATTCCATATTAAATAGAATAATATGCCTTCACACGCTCGCTCCTCGCTGTGTCCGTTGCTACCCCGCCTCCGCCGCGCCCGTTGGGTGCATGTCCTGCAACTGCTGGTGTTTGCCAGCTACCTGATGAATCCCTTTCCGGGGGCGTGGTCCTATTGGACGGACAGCAATGAGGACAGCGTGCCGGAGTGGGTGGCGGATTTCCCGGCGGGGCATTCCTGGTGGGAGGAGGACGGCGATGGAGACGGACTTTCCAATGCTGAAGAGGCGCTCTACGGTTCCGACCCCTACCGCATCGACGCGGACCGTGACGGCCTCTCCGATCAGGTGGAGCGGGATTACAGTGATCCCACCGCGCCGTTCAATCCCTGGAGTTGGAATAGCCACGGGGGCGGCTACTCCGACCATGACGTGTATTACCAGGGCCTTTGGGGCTACCAACCGGTGGTGGACTACACCAGTCTCATCAGCGCCGGGACGCCGTTTTATAGCTATGCGGACGCGGACGGCGACGGCATCAAAAACCCGGAGGACAGCGATCCGCTGGGCTTTGACCGCGACGGGGACGGCACCGTGAACTGGCTGGACGGCTGGGCTTACTTTGATGGGGTGGGCGGCTACTACATGGATGATGCCAACAACGGCGTGTGGGTTGACCCTGGCGTTTACATCGGCGGGAATTGGTACCCTTCCGGTACCATGGACAGTGACTATGACGGTACGCCGGACCATCTGGACCCTTCCCCCTACGGCGGTTACGATTACCAGGGCATGGGGTACGGCTATTGGCAGGACACGGATGGCGACGGCACGCCCGATCATCTGGATCCCTTCCCCTTCGGCAGTTACGATTACCAGGGGACGGAGTACGCCGGTTCCTGGCAGGACTCGGACAGCGATGGCATCCCTGATAACCAGGACGCCTGGCCTTACGATAACACCAATGGAGCCTACGGCTCCACCGACAGCGACGGGGACGGCTACTATGACGGCTCCGACTCGCATCCTGGGGACAGCAGTTTGTGGGACGACTATGACGGCGACGGCCGCAACGCTGCGGATGACAGCCACCCTGAATACTCCTGGCTATGGAGCGACTGGAACTATAATTACACCAACAACGATGAAGATGGCGATGAGGACGGCTTGCAGGATTTTCGCGATAGCCACCCACGCCAGAGCTACCTGGCCAATGACTGGGATCACAACGGCAGCGAGGACGCTCCTGGCAGTGATCATGACGGTGACGGCCGCCCCCTTCAGGATGACAGCCACCCCGGTGATTCCGGCCTGTGGAGCGACTGGAACTTTGACTGGACCAACAACGACACCGATGGCGACGCGGACGGCACGCCCGATGCCGCTGACAGCCACCCGCGCGATCCCAGCCGGTGGAGTGATTGGAATGACGACGGCAGCAACAATGATGAAGATGGCGATGAGGACGGTTACGCCGATGCGGAAGACAGCCACCCACATTACGTCGGCCTGCACAGCGACTGGAACGGCGATGGCGATGACAATGACACGGACTGGGACGAGGACGGTGTCGAAAACGGCTACGATAGCAGCCCGAAAAATGCCGCGCTGTGGGATGATGCGGACCATGACGGCCACAACGCCGCCATGGACAGCCACCCGCAAAACAGCACGCTGTGGAGCGACTGGAACAACGATGGCGACAACGACGATACCGATGGCGATGAGGACGGCTGGTTAGACGGCAGCGACAGCCATCCGCACGACGCGAACTTCTGGAATGACTTCGACGGCGACGGTCACAATGCCGACCACGACAGCGACCCCGCCAACGCCGCGCTGTGGAGCGATTGGAACCACGACGGCGACAACAGCGATGAGGACTGGGACGAGGATGGTCGTGCTAACGCCGATGACAGCTCTCCCTATGTAGCCATGCTGTGGAGTGATTGGGACGGCAATGGCATCAACAACGACACCGATGGCGACGAAGACGGCTGGGGTGACGGTGGTGACAGCCACCCGCGTGACGCCTCCTTGCAGAGCGACTGGAACTTTGACGGCCAGAACGACGGCCCCGACGACGACTCCGATGGTGACGGCCGGCCCAACGCCACGGACAGTGATCCGCTGAACCCCGCGCTGTGGAGCGACTGGGATCATAACAGCCAGAACAATGACGCTGACGTGGATGAGGACGAAGTGCTCAACGACGCCGACAGCCACCCCTTTGATCCCGCCTTGAGC